>NZ_JAFL01000020.1:0-59643 GCF_019633685.1 Paracoccus sp. J56 | reverse complement strand
CGGAAATGACGGAGCGACTGGCGGCATAGAAACCAACCCGATCCACCTTAGCCAAGCCGCCAAACTGTCTCACCAGGCGGGTCCACCTCTCTTGATCGGCAGGATCACCGTCAGCCTCCAGCCAATTGCGGACAGCGAAACTACCACCAGTTGGTTTTGAAGGCACACGTCCAGCAGGCGTCATAATTGCGACCGCATCGCCTTGAGCCGAAATAAGAATATCGGGGCGCCTGTCTGTCAGCCATAGAATGATCGCACTTACCATCAAGACTGCCCCGGCCAGGCGTCGGGAGAATAGCGCTGCGCGGTGGTATCCTCCCATAGGACCAAGTGTCACCAACACTGCACCTATGGCCATGACCGGCAGGACCGAGTTTGGTGCCGCCGGGATCAGCATCACTGCTCCACGCAAGTCAGCGATCCATTGAGCGATCATCAGCATCCAACTTGTACCGACACCCATCAACCACAGTGCTGGCTGCGCCAGTCCGATAGGTGCGAGCAGAGCCGCCATGACACCACCGGGCATGACCAGTACTCCAACGACCGGCACAACAAGCATATTTGCAAGCAATCCGTACTGGGTCATTCGGCCGAAATGGGCAGCAGCAATCGGTGCGGTGGCGAGACTTGCTACCAGCGATGAGACGACAAGCATCAGGATTGGCCTTGTCCACCAAGTCAGGTGTGGTGAAACTTTCAGCCACGGCTCATGTACAAGGATCAGTGCGACTGTGGCGGCAAAACTCATCTGAAAACCGGGGTCAGTCAGTGCCTCGGGTTTCACCACCAGAACTATAGTCGCTGCGACTGCGACGGTGCGCAAAGAAACCGCACGCCTGTCTGCAATGATCGCGAGCAGCATTACCGCGACCATGATGAAAGAGCGCTCGGTCGCAACACCGCCACCTGACAGCCAAAGATACACCCCGGCTGCGGTAAGCGCGCCGGCTGCGGCAAGCTTGTGCAGTGGGCCGGGCCGAAGCCCTGTTGCACCCTGTATTGCGGTGCCGACAAGCCGAAGACCGGCATAGACGAACCCCGCGAGCATACTCATATGCAGGCCTGAGATCGAGATGATGTGGTACAGGTTCGAATCGCGCATGATCTGATTGGTCTGCTCGGCGATTCCCGAGCGGTCGCCAGTCATCAACGCCGCTGCTACTGCTCCGGCCTGTCCGCCGATTTTCTGGCGCATGGATTCCGCGAGGTTCATCCGCAGCCGATGCATGCTGAGCAACCCGTCCCCAGCCGGAGGTGCTACGGTCAGCACCGGCGTGCGGGCGTAACCAACAGCCCCTAGCCGCTCGAACCAGGCGAGGCGGCGAAAGTCGAAAGCGCCAGGCTCAGTCGGGCCTGCGGGCGGGGCAAGATGCGCGGTCAGCATCACCTGCTGCCCGGGCACAGGCAACGTCTCGTAATCATGCAGGGAGACCCGCACCCGTTCCGGAGTCCGGGTTGGCGGCACCTTATGCAGCCTTACCCGGTCAAGCAGCAGCCGGATGCGGTCGCTGGAAGAGCGATCAATGCCGATTACCCGACCTTCTACCGGTCCATAATAACGAAACCCCAGCACCGGAGCCGCGACCATATGCGCCCTGCCCCCGGCCAGCCCGGCGCCTAGCGTGATAAGGCACAGCGCCAGCCCGACAAGCCGCAAACGGTCGGCCCATGGCCAGCCGATGCGCCCTGTTTCCGCCAATCTGGGCGCTGCAAGCGATAAAAGCAGGCTCATCCCCCCGATCAGCACCAGCGCTGCGTAGAACTTGCGGCCGGGCTCATCGCGCAGCAGAAACCAGCCGCCGATGCCAAGCGCCAGCCAAAAGGGTATCCAGGGTAGCAGCCCGGCACGCAACGTGACCGGAGGCCTTGGTACCGCGCTCTGCGATGCCAGCCGCTCCCTACGGACCACCGGCAGGCCAATCAGGGAGGTGTTTACCGATTCCGTCACCAAAACTTGTCCTTGTCGCATCACTTGCGTATCTGTGACGGCAAGATTGGCATGCCGACTCTTTCAGAAGAGTTAATCGACGCAGCCAATATCCCTGTTTTCTGGATCGACCGGACCTCGCATGATTGATTCCTCCCCTGTTGTGACCCGCTTTGCCCCCTCTCCGACCGGCTATCTGCATATCGGCGGCGCGCGAACGGCACTTTTCAACTGGCTTTATGCCCGTGGCCGGGGCGGGAAATTTCTGCTGCGGATCGAGGATACCGACCGTGCGCGGTCAACACCCGAGGCGACTGAGGCGATCTTGGAAGGTCTGCGCTGGCTGGGGCTGGACTGGGACGGTGAGCCGACCAGCCAGTTCGCCTGCCGTGAACGCCATGCTGAGGTCGCCCGCGCAATGCTGGAAAACGGGACGGCCTATAAATGTTTCTCGACTGTCGAAGAGATCGAGCAGTTCCGCGAAGCAGCCAAGGCCGAAGGGCGTTCGACGCTGTTTCTTTCGCCTTGGCGCGATGCGGATCCGGCGACCCATCCTGATGAGCCCTATGTCATTCGGCTAAAGGCGCCGCGCAGCGGAGAAACTGTGGTTCATGACGCTGTGCAAGGCGACGTGACCTTTGCCAATGAACAGCTGGATGACATGGTCTTGCTGCGCTCGGACGGGACGCCCACCTATATGCTGGCGGTGGTGGTCGATGACCATGACATGGGTGTCACCCATGTTATCCGCGGCGATGATCACCTGACAAATGCTGCGCGGCAGATTCAGATCTATCAGGGCATGGGCTGGCAGATCCCGGTGTTCGCCCATATTCCGCTGATCCATGGACCTGACGGCAAGAAATTGTCCAAGCGTCACGGAGCGGTCGGTCTGCATGAATATGCGGCTATGGGTTATCCAGCGGCGGCGATGCGCAATTACCTTGCCCGTCTTGGCTGGAGCCATGGCGACGACGAGCTTTTCGATGATGAGCAGGCCAAGGCATGGTTCGACCTCAACGGGATTGGCAAGGCTCCTGCCCGGCTGGACTTCAAGAAACTTGAGCATGTCAGCGGCTGGCATATCGCGCGGATGAGCGACGATGATATTTTGGCCGAAATTGCGACCTTCCTCGCAGCTACTGGGGCTGCGCCGTTGGAAGAGCGCCAGATTTCGCGTATCCGTCCGGCGCTTGAGGCATTGAAAGCCAAGGCAAAAACCCTGCCCGCGCTGCTTGATCAGGCCCATTTCGCCCTGATCGATCGTCCGGTCGAGATCGAAGAAAAGGCCGCATCGGCGCTGGATTCTGTATCCCGTGGTATACTGAGTGAATTGACTGCCGCAGTGCAGAATGCTAGCTGGAGCCGTGACGAACTCGAAGCGGCAGCCAAGCAAATCGGCGAGTCGCACGGGCTGGGATTGGGCAAGATCGCGGCACCGCTTCGTGCGGCGCTCGCTGGCCGCAGTTCAACCCCCAGCGTGTTCGATATGATGTTAGCACTTGGCCGCGAAGAGACGCTGGCCCGGCTGCAGGATCAGGCGGGCTAAGGCCCGCTCCCATCACCCGGCCCGTGGGCTGGCGACAGGTGAAAGGAACTGGGAATGGCTGAAGGAAAAACCGCGAAACTGCAACTGGGAGGCAAGGATTTCGATCTCGCAGTCCTTTCCCCGACCGCCGGGCCGGACGTCATCGACATTCGCAAACTCTATGGCGAAGCGGGCGTCTTTACCTATGACCCCGGGTTCACCTCGACTGCGTCTTGTGATTCGACCATCACCTATATCGACGGCGACAAGGGTGAGCTTTGGTATCGCGGCTATCCGATCGAGCAGCTGGCCGAGCATTCGCATTACCTGGAAGTCTGCTACCTGCTGCTTTACGGCGAACTGCCGAACCGCGACCAGCTCGTTGACTTTGAAACCCGGGTGACCCGCCACACCATGGTGCATGAACAGATGCACTATTTCTTCCGCGGTTTCCGCCGCGACAGCCACCCGATGGCGACCATGGTGGGCGTGGTTGGGGCCATGTCGGCCTTCTATCACGACTCGATCGACATCAATGACCCGGTCCAGCGCGAGATCGCCTCGATCCGGCTGATTGCCAAGGTTCCGACCATCGCTGCGATGGCCTATAAATATTCGCTGGGCCAGCCCTTCGTCTATCCGCGCAATGAGCTGGATTACGCCAGCAACTTCCTGCACATGTGCTTCTCGGTCCCGGCCGAGCCCTATCAGGTTGACCCGGCGCTGGCGCGCGCTATGGACCGCATCTTTACCCTGCATGCGGATCACGAACAGAACGCCTCGACCTCGACCGTGCGTCTGGCTGGCTCTTCGGGCGCGAACCCCTTTGCCTGTATCGCCGCAGGCATCGCTTGCCTCTGGGGGCCGGCACATGGCGGCGCCAACCAGGCCTGCCTTGAGATGCTGCGCCAGATCGGCACTGTCGACCGGATCCCCGAATTCCTCGCTCGCGCCAAGGATAAGAACGATCCGTTCCGCCTGATGGGCTTTGGTCACCGGGTCTATAAGAACTTTGACCCGCGGGCCAAGGTAATGAAGGAATCGGCTGACGAGGTTCTGGACCTGCTTGGTATCCACAACAACCCGACCCTCCAGGTTGCCAAAGAGCTTGAGCGGATCGCGCTTGAGGACGAATATTTCGTCGCCAAGAAGCTTTATCCGAACGTCGATTTCTACTCGGGCATCATCCTCGAAGCTATTGGTTTCCCGACTTCGATGTTCACCCCGATCTTTGCGCTGTCGCGGACTGTCGGCTGGATCTCGCAGTGGAAAGAGATGATTGCCGATCCGCAGAACAAGATCGGCCGTCCGCGCCAGCTTTACGTCGGTGCTCCGCGCCGCGACTACAAGCCGCTGGACGCCCGCTGAGCGGCAAAACGCAGAAAGATACGAAACGGCCCCGGAGCACATCCGGGGCCGTTCTGCTGCGTCCCCATCACGTACTTTGTGCGATCGGCTGGCAGGGCAGCGGCTATTCGCCCGAGTTCACCGCCAATATGGACAGCATTGTGCGCGACCGGCTGCGCGCTGATCCGCAGACGCCTGTATTGATCACCGGAATGGCAGATTCGATCTGCGCGCCCTGCCCTTCGCGGCGTGGCATGGGCTGCCTTGGCGATGAGCGCATTCGCAGGCTCGACCGCCGCCATGCAGCGGCGCTTGGTATCCGGCCCGGCCAGCGCATGACCTGGGCCGAGGCACAGGGTCGCGCGGTCGACAGTCTGCAACCCCGGGATCTTGCAAGAATCTGTTCGGGTTGCCAATGGCTTGATCTGGGTATCTGCCAGTCGGCACTGGCGCGATTGCAGCAGGAAGCGCGGCCAGAATGACGCAGCCAGAATGCCGGGGCTTGCACCCGCCCGCAGCCAGTGCCAAATCGGCAGCCATGACCGAGCATGACAAAATCGCGCTGATCACCGGCGCCTCGCGCGGCCTTGGTGCCGCTTTGGCCGAAGCCCTTGCCGCTCGCGGCTGGCATATCCTGGCTGTTGCCCGCACGACTGGTGCGCTGGAAGAACTGGACGACCGTATCCGCAAGGCTGGCGGTTCGGCCACGCTGGCTCCCATGGATATTGGTCAGCCCGAGGCCATGGTACAGATGGCCAAGGCAGTGACAGAGCGTTGGGGCGGACTAAATCTCTGGGCACATACTGCGATCCACGCCGCGCCGCTGTCCCCGGCGGGCCATATCGACGGCAAGGATTTTCAGAAATCCGTGGATCTGAACCTTGTCACGACACGCGGGCTGATCGGTTTGATCGAGCCGCTTTTGCGCGCGCGTAAGGGCACGGCGCTGTTCTTTGACGACAAATACGCCGGGCAGAAATTCTTTGGCAGCTATGGTGCGACCAAGGCCGCGCAGATCGCGCTGGCTCGCAGCTGGCAGCTTGAGAATCAGACGCTTGGTCCTCGTGTCGTCATTGCCGAACCAGCACCGATGCCGACCGCCGTTCGCGCTCGCTTCTTCCCCGGAGAAGATCGCGCCCGCCTTACCCCCTGCAAGGCTGAGGCCGAGCGTATTCTGACCGGCCTCCTCTAACGCGCAAACGATAGCAGACGGTCGATATCCAGATGCGCCTCAAGGTGCTCGGCCAGCCGGTCGAGCACGTCATCGACTCCGGCACCGTAATTCAGGGCCGAGACTGCGTCAAATTGCGCCAGCCATGCCGCACGAAAGGCGTCGCCGGTAAAAAGCCCGTGCAGATAGGTACCCGCGACCCTGCCGCACGGGCTGCCTGCCCCATCCGGGCCGGGAATATGGGCAAAGGGGCGGGCGCAATCCGGTCCCTCGGTTCGGCCCATGTGGATTTCATACCCTTCAACAGGCGCGCCTAGTGCGGTCCCCCGGCTACGGGTCAGGCGCTTTTCCGGGGCCATACGCGTCTCGACGTCCAGATGTCCCAGCCCCTGGGTGCTGCCGGGGCTGCCGTCATAGCCATCAGGGTCGTGGATCCGGCGGCCAAGCATCTGATAGCCGCCGCATATCCCCAGCACCCGCCCCCCACGCCGCAGATGCGCGGCAAGGTCGATATCCCAGCCTTGCTGGCGCAGGAAATCCAGGTCGCCGCGCGTCGATTTCGTCCCAGGCAGGATCACCACATCAGCGTCGCCCGGCAAGGCCTGACCGGGCGGGACCATGGTCAACCGCACCCCCGGCTCGGCCGTGAGCGGGTCGAGATCGTCGAAATTGGCGATACGCGACAGCATCGGACAGGCGATATGCAGCCCCCCTGCCCCCGAGGCGCGACGCAGATCCACTGCGTCCTCGGCGGGCAGGCGCGCGGCATCGGCAAACCAGGGGACAAGCCCAAGATCGGGCCAACCCGTGCGCTCAGTGATAAAGTGGCGGCCTTCGTCAAACAGCGACGGATCCCCGCGAAAACGGTTAATGATAAAGCCGCGGATCATCGCCGCATCCTCAGGATCAATCACCGCCTGAGTACCGATGATCTGGGCAATGACGCCGCCGCGGTCGATGTCTCCGGCCAGAACCACAGGCACGCCGGCAGCACGGGCAAAGCCCATATTGGCGATATCCCGGGCACGCAGGTTGACCTCGGCCGGACTGCCGGCGCCTTCGACCAGCACCAGATCATGGGCGCTGCGCATGCGGGAAAAGCTGTCCAGAACCGCATTCATCAGTTGCTGTTTCAGGGCGCCGTAATCGGCGGCGGCGGCGCGGGTCATGGCGTGACCCTGCACCACCACCTGCGCAGCGCGGTCAGTCTCGGGTTTCAGCAGGACCGGGTTCATGTGGACCGAAGGGGCAAGCCCGGCTGCCCGCGCCTGTAAGGCCTGTGCGCGGCCGATTTCTCCGCCATCAGGGGTGACGGCAGCGTTGTTCGACATGTTCTGGGGCTTGAAGGGTACAACACTGATCCCGCGCCGCAAAGCCGCGCGGCACAGCCCCGCCACCAGCAGCGATTTTCCCACATTCGACCCGGTTCCCTGGATCATCAGCGCGCCCATGGTTCCCCCCGCTTGCCAACCCGTGCCCAGGTGACTAGATAGGCGCGTCGCTGAATGAAAGGCCCCGTGGTGGAAAACGTCGTCCTTACCGTGCATCTGATCCTTGCCGTCCTGCTGATCGGAGTGGTGCTGTTGCAACGGTCCGAGGGCGGCGGCCTTGGCATTGGCGGGGGTGGCGGCGGTGTGATGACCGGTCGTCAGGCCGCCAACGCGCTGTCGCGACTGACCTGGATTTTTGCTATCGGCTTTATCATCACCTCGATGACCCTGACCCTGATCGCTGCAAAAAATGCGTCGAGCGGCTCGATCGTGGATCAGCTGGATCTTGGCGGGGCCGAAACTGCGCCGGCAGGCGAACTGCCCGGAATCGGCGGCTATACGCCGCCCCCGGGTGCGGGCCAGCCCGTTGTTCCGGGCGCTGGCCAACCGGTGACGCCGCCCGCGCCGGCAGCCCAGACCCCTGCCCCGCAGGCGCCTGCTGAGGCTGGCGAAGCGGCTCCGGCGGCGCAGGAACCGGCTGCCCAGAATACAGGCAATAACTGATACCATAACTTGGGGCCGCCTCGGCTGCCCCTTACCATAACTTGCGGTCCGTTGCGGCCACGGGATAAATCAGATATGACTTTAGTCCCGTGATACCCGCTAGATTCGGGCCGCAATCTGCTATTGATAATTCACGGGGGCCTCGATGGCGCGATACATCTTCATCACCGGCGGTGTGGTTTCTTCGCTCGGCAAGGGGCTGGCATCGGCGGCGCTGGGGGCGCTTTTGCAGGCGCGGGGCTACACTGTGCGTCTGCGCAAGCTTGACCCCTATCTGAACGTCGATCCCGGCACCATGAGCCCCTTTGAACATGGTGAGGTTTTTGTCACCGATGACGGGGCGGAAACCGATCTCGACCTTGGGCATTATGAGCGATTTACCGGCGTGTCGGCGCGTAAGACCGACTCGGTCTCGGCCGGCAGGATCTATTCCAACGTTCTGGAGAAAGAGCGGCGTGGCGCCTATCTGGGTAAAACCATTCAGGTCATTCCCCACGTCACGAATGAAATAAAAGACTTTCTTGCGATTGGCGAGGAAGAGGTCGATTTCATGCTCTGCGAGATCGGCGGCACGGTCGGCGATATCGAAGGCTTGCCCTTCTTTGAGGCGATCCGGCAGTTTTCGCAGGAACGTCCGCGCGGGCAGTCGATCTTTATGCATCTGACGCTGATGCCCTATCTGGCCGCCAGTGGTGAGCTGAAAACCAAACCGACCCAGCATTCGGTGAAAGAGCTACGCTCGATCGGGATTGCCCCGGATGTCCTGGTCTGCCGCAGTGAGCAGCCCATCCCGGAAAAGGAACGCGCCAAGATCGCACTGTTCTGCAATGTACGGCCTGACGCCGTGATCCCGGCCTATGACCTGAAGTCGATCTATGAGGCCCCGCTGGCCTACCATCGTGCCGGTCTCGATCAGGCGGTGCTTGACGCCTTTCAGATCAGCCCTGCCCCTCGCCCCGATCTGACACGTTGGGAGGATGTGATGGATCGGCTGGAAAATGCCGAGGGCGAGGTTCGGGTCGCCGTGGTCGGCAAATACACCCAGCTTGAGGACGCGTATAAATCCATCGCCGAGGCGTTGACCCATGGCGGAATGGCCAATCGTGTCCGCGTCCGCGCTGATTGGGTGGACAGCGAAAAGCTTGAAGGCGAAGGCGCCCATCTTCTGGACGGCTACAACGGAATCATCGTTCCCGGCGGTTTTGGCGAGCGCGGCACCGAGGGCATGATTGCCGCAGCGAAATATGCCCGTGAAAAGAAAGTGCCCTATCTGGGCATCTGTCTTGGTATGCAGATGGCCGTGATCGAGGCGGCGCGCAACCTTGCCGACATGCCCGACGCGGGTTCCGAGGAATTTGACCATGAGGCCGGCGAGACGCGTTTTACCCCGGTGGTCTATCACCTCAAGGAATGGGTGCAGGGCAATTACACCGTCCAGCGCAAGCTGACCGACGACAAAGGCGGCACCATGCGGCTTGGCGCCTATACGGCGGTGCTGTCGCCCGGCTCGAAGATTTCCAAGGTTTATGGCGGTGCGCTGGAGATCGAGGACCGCCACCGTCACCGCTATGAGGTCGATGCCAAATATCGTGAAAAGCTTGAGCAAGCCGGTCTCAGCTTTTCCGGCATGTCCCCCGACGGGCGGCTGCCCGAGGTGGTCGAATATGCCGACCATCCGTGGTTCATCGGCGTCCAGTCGCACCCCGAGCTGAAGTCGAAACCTTTCGAGCCTGCGCCGCTTTTCGCGGGCTTCGTTCGCGCCGCGATGGAGAACGAGCGGCTGGTCTGATCCACCGCCTGTCGCCATAATGTCGGGATCACAGGAATGGTCCCGACATGCGCGCACTTTTGACTCTGATCGCACTTTCTGCCACACCCGCCTTTGCGGATGCACCGTTGTTTCTGATTGATCAGACCAGCCTGCCCTTTGATCTGGGACCCGGCGCGCCTCAGAACTCTCCGGCAAAAACCTCAAATTCGCCCAATGCGGCGGCGAATTCGGCGGCCAGTTCGGCCAACAGCTCATCCAGCTATGCCAATTCTCCGCAGAACCCGGCCAATGAAAAGCGGGTAATCTTTACCGGTGACGGTTCGGTCGTTGGGTATTACGCTCCGAACGGTGCGGGAACGCTGAATCTATTCACTGTCACCGGCAAGCGCGTCGCCTACCGCCCCAAAGGCAGCAAAAGCCTTTTTTCCAATGACGGTCGCTGGTGTGGCACAGTTGCCGGATCCAGCGGCGGCGGCATCGCATTTGGCATCATCCGGGCCTGCACCGGGCTGTTCTAGGAACCGACACGGGATTGTCACATTGTCCAGCTAGACCGCCGCAGAGCAGCAGGAGATCACCGATGCGGGACGCAACGCCCAAAGACTGGCTCGAGGCCGAACTTCAGGACACTCTGGATGAGGATATCGAGATCGAGCTTGAGGATGCGACCCTGTCGCAAGAGTTGTCCCGGATCTATCGCGCCGCCCATCCCGATGCGATGCCGCGCGCGGATTATTTCCGCGAGTTGCTGCGTTTGCAGGCTGAACTGATCCGGTTGCAGGACTGGGTATCATACAACAAGGAAAAGGTCGTGGTCATTTTCGAAGGCCGCGACAGCGCAGGTAAGGGCGGGGCAATCAAGCGCATCACCCAGCGGCTTAACCCACGTGTGGCGCGTGTGGTCGCCCTGCCCGCGCCTTCGGACCGTGAAAAGACCCAATGGTATTTCCAGCGCTACGTTCCCCACCTGCCAGCGGGCGGCGAGATCGTGCTTTTTGACCGCAGCTGGTACAACCGCGCCGGGGTCGAGCGGGTGATGGGCTTTGCGACCGAAGATCAGGTCGAACAGTTCTTTCGCGACGTCCCGGAGTTTGAGCGGATGTTGGTTCGCTCGGGCATCCGGCTGGTGAAATACTGGTTTTCGATCACGGATGAGGAACAGCAGATGCGCTTTTTGATGCGCATTCATGACCCGCTGAAACAGTGGAAACTGTCGCCCATGGACCTGCAGGCACGCGTCAGGTGGGAGGACTACACCAAGGCCAAGGAAGATATGTTCGAGCGCACGAACATCCCCGAAGCGCCCTGGTACATTGTCCCCGGCAATGACAAAAAGCGGGCGCGGCTGAACTGTATGGCTCATCTGCTCAGCATGATTCCCTATGGCGACGTCCCGCATGAAGAGATCTCCCTGCCTGATCGGGTCTTTAATCCCGATTACGAGCGCGAGGTGCTGCCGCCGGAACTCTATGTGCCGCAACGTTACTAGCTGAGGTCAGGGGGCGCAGGGCGCAGCCTGACGGCTGACTGCTTACGCGTTTTCCGGGGCCAGATCCTCTCAGGGCGAAAAATCTGCCTGACAAATTTCGCGCTGCATATTGTTGCGGCGTGAAAATGTCATAATATCCGCCCATGTTTCGCAATCTTCTGACCCGGCTTTTCGCCGACAGTACCGACCAAACGCGCCTGAACGGGCAGGATGCCGAAGTCGCGGTCGCCTCGCTTTTGGTGCGGCTGGCACGCGCCGACGATCATTATGGTGTTGTCGAGCAGCAGCGCATCGACCAGGTGCTGGCGCGCCGCTGTGGCCTGACCCGGATCGAGGCCGCCGAAAAGCGCGCCGCAGCCGAGATGATCGAGGCCGAAGCCCCTGATACGGTACGCTTTACCCGTACGATCAAGGAACGTGTCGAGTTGCAAGACCGGCAAAAGATCATCGCCGCACTGTGGGAGGTTGCCTATGTCGACGGCCAGCGCGACCCCGAAGAAGAGGCGTTGGTGCGGCTGGTCGCCGGGCTGTTGGGCGTGAACGACCGCGACTCTGCTCTGGCCAGGAATCAGGCTCTGGACGATCTGGGTCAGGTGGATTCGTGAAAAACCACTGCTCCTGCCCCCGCACTCAAGCCTGCGACCTGACCGGAAAGCCAGCGAGGAAAGCGTTGCAATCGAGTGGCAAATATCGCCTCATATCTGCATGAGCCAAACAGAACCGATCAGTATGACAGCCGCTACGCCCCCGGCCGCGGGGCTCTCTCGCAGCTCTGACGCGCCGGTGATCCAGATCCGGGACCTGCACAAGTCTTACGGCCCACTGCAGGTTATCCGCGGCGTCAGCCTTGCCGCACCGCGCGGCCATGTCGTCAGCCTGATCGGCTCGTCCGGGTCGGGCAAATCGACGCTTCTGCGCTGCTGCAACTTGCTTGAAGACAGCCAGCAAGGCGAGATCCTGTTTGAGGGCGAGGCCGTGCGTTGGCGCGGTACCGGTCTTGCGCGTGCCCCTGCCGACCGGGCACAGGTGACGCGGCTGCGCACCAATCTGTCGATGGTGTTTCAGCAATTCAACCTCTGGTCCCACATGACGATCCTGCAAAACGTCACGGAGGCACCGGTGCATGTGCTTAAACGCGATCCCCGCCAGGTCGAGGCCCGCGCGCGTGAGCTGTTGGCCAAGGTTGGTATCGGCGACAAGGCTGACGCCTGGCCCGCGCAGCTTTCGGGCGGACAGCAGCAGCGCGCGGCCATAGCGCGTGCCCTGTGCATGGAGCCCAAGGCGTTGCTATTGGATGAGCCGACCAGCGCACTGGACCCCGAGTTGCAGCAAGAGGTGGTGCGCGTCATCAAGGACCTTGCCGCCGAACATCGCACCATGCTGCTTGTCACCCATGACATGCGTCTGGCGGCAGATGTCAGCGATCACGTCGTCTTTCTCCATCAAGGCCGGATCGAGGAAGAAGGCCCCCCTGACCAGTTGTTCGGCGCACCCCGCTCCGAACGACTGCGGCAGTTCCTGAGTGCAACAATGGCCGAATGAAAACACCAACAGGAGAGTGAAGGATGAAGAACTTGATGCTTGCTGCCGCAGCCCTTGCGCTGACCGCGGGCATGGGTCTGGCACAGACGGTGCGCATTGCGACCGAGGGCGCCTATCCTCCCTACAACCTCGTCAACGATCAGGGCGAGGTCGACGGTTTCGAGGTCGAGCTGGGCAATGAGCTGTGCAAACGCGCCCAGCTGGAATGCACCTGGGTCAAGAATGACTGGGATTCGATCATTCCCAACCTGAACAGCTCGAACTATGACGCGATCATGGCCGGGATGAGCATCACCGAAGAGCGCCGCCAGTCCGTCGCCTTTTCGCAGAACTACATCCCGCCGACTGCATCGGCCTATGCCGCGCCTGCGGCTGATGTGGATGTGACGCAAGGCGTCGTCGCGGCCCAGACCAGCACCATTCAGGCACAATACGTCGCTGAATCGGGGGCCGAGCTTCTGGAATTCGCAACCCCTGACGAAGCTGTGGGTGCGGTCCGCAATGGTGAGGCCGAGGCCGTCTTTGCCGACAAGGACTTCCTCGTCCCGGTGGTCGAGGAATCGGGCGGGGCAATCGTCTGGGTCACCGGCAAGGACGATATCCCGCTGGGCGAAGGTATCGGCATGGCGCTGCGCAAATCCGACACCGAGCTGCGCGAGAAATTCGACGCCGCCATTTCCTCGATGAAAGAGGACGGATCGCTCAATGAAATGATCAAGAAGTGGTTTGGCGACGAGGCCGTGCTGTTCTGATCTGAAACAAGCCCCTGCCCGAACCTTTGTCCGGGCAGGGCATTCCGGGTGATCCATGTTCGCGTCCTGCGCCGATCCCAAATCGCTGGAAGGACTTGCCTGGCTGATGTGCTATCTGGCCTCGGGCAAGCACCTGCTTTTCTATCTCTCCTTCGGCACGGTCCTGCTGTTGCTGGCGATTACTGCACCTGTGGCGCTGCTGTTCGGCTTTGGCGGAGCCATGGCCTCGCGGTCGCGCATCGCGCCGATCCGCTGGTTTGGGCGGATCTATACGTCGATGGTGCGTGGTGTGCCCGACATCATCTTCTTTCTTTTCGTGCCGATCGCACTGGATCAGGCCTTTGAATGGCTGCGCTCGCGCATTTATTGCGACCCGACGGTTCCGGTCAGGCACGGCAATGAATTCATCGTTTGCTCGGCGGCCAAGCTGCCGCTTTCGACTTCGCCGGAATGGGTGCATCAGGCCTATGGCATCTTTCTTGCCGTGATTGCCTTTGCCGTGGTTTTTGGCGCTTTTGCCGCCAATGTGCTTTACGGGGCGATGAATGCCGTGCCTCGCGCCCAGCTTGAGACGGCCGAGGCTTACGGCATGAGCCCCGGACAGGTGAACCGGCGCATTCTGATCCCGCAGATGTGGACCTATGCCCTGCCCGGCCTTGCCAATCTGTGGATGATCCTGATCAAGGCCACGCCGCTTCTTTTCGTGCTGGGGGTTGAAGATATCGTCTATTGGGCGCGTGAGCTGGGCGCGGCCAAGACCCGGGTCTATGCCTATCCGCACCCGGATTGGCGGCTTTATTACTTCCTCGGCATCCTGGTCTTTTATCTGCTGATGACCTGGGGATCCGAGCGGATCTTTGACCGCATCCGCGCCCGGCTGTCGCGAGGTCAGGCCACCGCCGCCGGAGAGGCGATGCGAAAGGCCGCCACATGAACGAATGTCTGCAAACCATTCAGAACTACGGGCTGCGTGCCATCGGCATCGGTGAGCGGCTGCTGCCGCGGGGCGAGTTCACCCTTTGCGAACAATTCACCCTGATCGGCTCGGGGCTGATCTGGAACGTCTATTTTGCGGCGCTGGCGCTGTTTATCGGATTCTTCCTCGCCAACCTTCTGGCCGTGGCGCGGACCAGCCACAGCCGATTGATCAGAAAACCGGCCGAGTGGTTCATCTTTATCTTTCGCGGCAGCCCGCTCTTTATCCAGTTCTTTCTGGCCTATGAAATGCTCGTCAAACTGCCGCGTGCCGGTATTGACGTGTTTGGCATCACGGTCGAGACTTCGTGGATGACGCGGGCATGGGCCGGTGCGCTGCTGGTTCTGGTGCTGAACACCGCCGCCTATTCGGCCGAGATCTTTTACGGCGCGCTGCGCAACCTGCCCAAGGGCGAGCTTGAGGCAGCTGATGCCTATGGCATGACCGGCTGGACCCGTTATCGCCGGGTGGTCTGGCCGACCGCCATGCGGCTTGCCTGGCCTGCCTATACCAACGAGGCGATCTTTCTGTTCCATGCCACGACGCTGGTGTTCTTTTCGGGCTTTCCAGCCTATCAGCAACGTGGCGATGCGCTGTATTATGCCAGCTACTTTGCTGACAAAACCTTCAACCCCTTCATCGCTTACCCGATCGTGGCGGTTTATTTCGTTTTGCTGACCGTATGCCTGATCGGGCTGTTTGGCATCGTGAACCGCAGACTGAACCGCCATCTGCCCGGGGCGACGAAAAAGATCCGCTACAGGCCCAATCTTATCAGGTGAATCATGGAATGGTTGCGTGAGCATCCCGACGTCAGGACTATCCGAGTGGCTGCGGCCGACCTCAACGGCGTTGCCCGCGGCAAGCGCATCCCGGCGCGTTTTGCCGACAAGATCCTGACCGAAGGCACGAAATTCCCCTTTTCTGTCCTGAACATGGACATCTGGGGCGAGGATATCGAGGACAGCCCGCTGGTCTTTCAGGCCGGTGACCCCGACGGGCTGCTGTTGCCGACCGAGCGTGGCTTCATGCCCATGCCGTGGCTTGAGGCGCCGACCGGCCTTTTGCCGATCTGGATGTTCCATCTTGACGGCCGCCCCTATGAGGGTGATCCCCGTCAGGCGCTGGCTCGGGTCGTTGATCGCTACAAGGCCGCCGGGCTGACGCCGGTGGTGGCGACCGAGCTTGAGTTCTTTCTGATCGACGATTCCGGTGGGCAACTGCGGGTACCGCCCAGTCCGCGCTCTGGCAAGCGTCGCACCGGGGCCGAGACGCTGTCTCTGCGTGCGCTTGACGCTTTCGATCGCTTTTTTACCGCGCTTTACGAAGCTTGTGAGGCGATGGACATCCCCGCCGACACGGCTATTTCCGAGGCCGCGCCGGGGCAATTTGAAATCAACCTGATGCATCAGGCCGATCCGCTGAAGGCAGCCGATGACGCTTGGCTATTCAAGCTGTTGGTCAAGGGGCTGGCGCGACGCTACGGCTTTGCCGGCTCATTCATGGCCAAACCCTATGAGGAATGGAACGGCTCGGGGATGCATATGCATTTCTCGGTACTGGATGCGCAGGGCCGCAACGTCTTTGACAACGGCGGTGAAGAAGGATCCGAGGTGCTGCGCCATGCAGTTGCGGGCTGTCTTGCGGCAATGCCCGGCTCGACTCTGGTCTTTGCCCCGCATGAAAACAGCTATGACCGGCTGGTGCCGAATGCCCATGCGCCGACCGGGATCGGCTGGGCCTATGAAAACCGGACCTCGGCCATTCGTATCCCCTCTTCCGGCCCCAAGGCGCGGCGGATCGAGCATCGCGTGGCCGGGGGCGATGTGAACCCCTACCTGACTGTCGCAGCGGTTCTGGGCGCTGCGCTGAACGGGATCGAAGACAAGGTTGAGCCGCCGCCGCCGATCAAGGGCAATGCCTATGAACAGGGGCTTGAGCAACTGCCGGGCACTTGGGGTTCGGCCATTGATGCCTTTGCCGCCTCATCCGAGATCCGGCGTATCTTTCCTGCCCATCTGATCGAAAATCTTGTCATGACCAAGCGGCAAGAACTGCACTACATGGCCGAGCTGTCGGATGACGAGACGGTTGAACTTTACCTCGATACCGTCTGAAGCACCTGCTCCATGAATGATAAAAGCCGAAGGCTGCAGGCCTTCGGCTTTTATCATTCAGAATGGGCGCGGTTCAATGCGTCCAGGGGGCGCGGCGCTCATTGGCAAAGTTTTCGCCATAGCCACGCGGACGGATGTTCGGCGCGCGGGTATGCGGCTCGACCACCTCATATTCCAGCCCGTTTTCGCGGGCGTAATCCTCGGCCTGCTTGCGGGTTTCAAAACGCAGGCGGACCTGGCTTTGCGTGTCGTCGCTGCTGGTCCAGCCCATCAGCGGATCAATCTCGCGCGCTTCGGCGGGCGGAAAGACCAGAAGCCATTCCTTGGTGCGTGCCGTGCCGGATTGCATGGCATTGCGCGCAGGCTTGTAGATGCGAACTCGCATGGCGGGAACCCTCTGTTCTTGCTTGCCTGTCTTATCCCCGATGCGCTGCGCGCATTCAAGATGCCCGACATGCGATTTACCGCCGCGCCAGCGGGCTTGTGACAGGATATTCCCTTGCCGGGGTTGCATCGTGGCGCGAATGCGCCAGATTACCCATGGCAGGAACAAAGGTGAAACCATGGGTCACAACAACACCAACGCCCCCGTCGCACGCTTTCCCGAAGTGACCCGGCCCAAGCTGGAAGGTGGCAAGCGGTTTGTCATGCATTCCGAGTTCCAGCCCGCCGGGGACCAGCCTACCGCCATCGCCGAGCTGGTGCGCGGCGTCCAGGATGGTGAGCGCGATCAGGTTCTGCTGGGGGCAACCGGTACCGGCAAGACCTTTACCATGGCCAAGGTGATCGAGGCGACGCAGCGCCCGGCAATCATTCTGGCACCGAACAAGACGCTGGCGGCGCAGCTTTACGGCGAGTTCAAAGGATTTTTTCCTGAAAATGCCGTCGAATATTTTGTCAGTTACTACGACTATTACCAGCCCGAGGCCTATGTGCCGCGCTCGGACACCTATATCGAGAAAGAATCGCAGATCAACGAGGCCATCGACCGGATGCGCCATTCGGCCACCCGTGCGCTGTTAGAGCGGGATGATGTGATCATCGTTGCCTCGGTTTCCTGCATCTATGGTATCGGCTCGGTCGAGACTTATTCGGCGATGACGCAAGATCTTGTCGTCGGGCAATCCTATGATCAGCGTCAGTTCCTGGCCGAGCTGGTTGCACAGCAATACCGTCGCCTTGACGCAGCTTTCCAGCGCGGCGGTTTCCGGGTGCGGGGCGATGTGATCGAGGTCTGGCCTGCACACCTCGAAGATCGGGCGTGGCGCTTTGACTTTTTCGGGAATGAGCTTGAATCCATTACGGAATTCGATCCGCTGACCGGTGCCAGAACTGACAGCTTCAAACAGATCCGTATCTATGCAAACAGCCACTATGTGACGCCGCGCCCGACTTTGCAGCAAGCTGTCAAAGGGATACGGGCAGAACTTCAAACGCGGCTGAAACAGTTGACTGATGAAGGCAAACTGCTTGAGGCCCAGCGGCTTGAACAACGCACAAACTTTGACCTGGAAATGCTTGAGGCGACGGGGACTTGTAACGGGATTGAGAACTATTCGCGCTATCTGACCGGTCGCGCCCCGGGTGAGCCGCCGCCGACGCTGTTTGAGTTCATCCCCGACAACGCAATCGTCTTTGCCGATGAATCCCATGTCAGCGTGCCCCAGATCGGCGGCATGTACCGCGGTGACTTCCGCCGCAAGTTCACGCTGGCCGAGCATGGTTTCCGCCTGCCCTCGTGCATGGACAACCGGCCCCTGAAGTTCGAGGAATGGGACGCGATGCGCCCGCAATCGGTCTTTGTCAGCGCCACCCCCGCACAATGGGAGATGGACCAGACCGGCGGTGTCTTTGTCGAACAGGTCATCCGCCCCACCGGCCTGCTGGACCCCGAGGTCGAGATCCGGCCGGTCGAAATGCAGGTCGACGATTTGCTGGACGAGGTGCGCAAGGTCACCGCCAGCGGCTATCGCACGCTGGTCACCACGCTGACCAAG
Source organism: Paracoccus sp. J56 (assembly GCF_019633685.1). Classification (NCBI taxonomy): domain Bacteria; kingdom Pseudomonadati; phylum Pseudomonadota; class Alphaproteobacteria; order Rhodobacterales; family Paracoccaceae; genus Paracoccus; species Paracoccus sp. J56. The sequence goes on along the minus strand of NZ_JAFL01000020.1, from coordinate 41,029 downwards.
CGCATGGCAGAGGATCTGACCGAATATATGCATGAACAGGGCATCCGCGTGCGCTACATGCACAGCGATATCGACACGATCGAACGTATCGAAATTCTACGCGACCTGCGCCTTGGTGCCTTTGACGTACTGATCGGCATCAACCTTTTACGCGAGGGACTGGACATTCCCGAATGCGGGCTGGTTGCTATTCTCGATGCCGATAAAGAGGGCTTTCTGCGTTCGGAAACCTCGCTGGTCCAGACGATTGGCCGGGCGGCGCGCAACGCCGAGGGGCGCGTCATCATGTATGCCGACCGTATCACGGGCAGCATGGAGCGCGCCCTTGCCGAGACCGAGCGTCGTCGCAAGAAACAGATCGCTTATAACGAGACCCATGGCATCACGCCCCAGACGGTCAAAAAGAACGTCGAGGATGTTCTGGCCGGGTTGTGGCAGGGCGACACCGATCAGTCGCGCATCACGGCCAAGGTGGATAAACCTATGGTCGGCTCTAACCTGGCCGCCCATCTTGATGCGTTGCGGGCACAGATGCGCAAGGCTGCCGAAAACCTGGAATTCGAAGAGGCCGCGCGGCTGCGTGATGAGGTGAAACGGCTCGAAGCAGTAGAGCTTGCGATTTCGGACGATCCTCTGGCGCGGCAATCCGCTGTCGAAGAGGCGGCCGAGGCGGCGGTCAAATCCTCGGGACGGTCAACCGCTGGGCGCGCCGGGCAACGCGGTGGCAACAAGCGCTCTCGTCGCCACCGTTAACTGGTGAGTCTTTGCTCTAGCTGCAGCTCACCGACATGAGCTTGCCGCGCTTGTCTACGATAAAGGTCAGGCGGTCCTGGATCAGCTCCATTGTCATCGGCTGGCCTTCGCGGGCGATGCGATACATCTGCCCTTCGGGCACGGTGATCGTTGGGGAAGTCTGGCCAATGAGATGACTATAGCGCGCCGCGCCGCAGGGATCGCTGGCGGCTGCGGTTTCGGGCGGCTCATCAGGGGGTGCGGTTTCCGGCGTGCACGCAGCCAAGGCAAGCGGCGTCGCCAGAACGGCAATGGAAAACGACAGCTTCATCTTGACCTCGTCTATTGTAGGGCTTGTGGGCAGATAACGCCCCGAACCGCAAAAGGTTTCATTGCCCCCGCAAGGATCGGCCGGTTTCAGCGCAAAATGGACAAAACCTCTTCGGTCAGGGTATCGAGCTCGGTGCGGGCGGCGGTATTGCGTGCGACCTCGCCAGCGCCCAGCCCCTTGCCCAGGGCCTCGGCATAGGCAACGCGGTTGCCAAGCCGTGCCCCGGCCACCTCAACTTCCAGCGCGGCCGCCCCTTCGGCCACCTCGGCGGTCAGGCGTGCCTGTGGGCGGGTCCGGTTCAGCACGATCAGCGTGTCGCATTTTTCGCGGCGGGCCAGATCCAGAACCCCTTCGGTCGCCCACAGGTCGACATGGCTGGTCGCCACCGGCACCAGCACCAGATCGGCCACCCGCAGCGCCGGACGCAGATCGCTGTCAATCTTTGGCGGGGTGTCGATAATGACGAAATCAAACCGCTTTTTCAGCTTTTCGGATTCGTAGCTTGCCCCCCAGGCGGACGAGGTCGAGAATTCCAGCGCCTCATCCTCGCCCAGCCGCTCCAGCCGCTCAAGAAACCAGCGGCCAAGGCTGCCCTGCGGGTCGGTGTCAAGCAGCGCCACCGAATGGCCGCGCGCCCGTAAGGCCACGGCCAGATTGACCGCAATGGTGGTCTTGCCTGACCCGCCCTTTTGCTGAGCTATGGTGATGATCCGTCCTGCCATGACGCCGCTCCGTCCCGAAAATCGCCCGTCTTTCCCGCCAGATTAGGGGGTCTGCGCAGATGATGCACGGCTTTTTCGCAGGTGCAGCATTCCTGGCGGATCAACTGGCCCAGGTTTCGACAACTTCATACATCACCGGTTCGAAATGGCGGCACATGGCGTGGATTGTACGGTTACGCTCACGCATTTCGGGGGTGCGCAGCATAGCCTGATAGTCGCGCCGGTCCTGCCATTGCGAATAGGTACAGATCCGGGTCTGGGCGTCGTTCAGATGGATCGCACCCGAGACATAACCGGGCTGGCGGCTGATGACCTGATCATAGGCCTGTGACAGCGCCTCCAGCACATCATGCGCCGTGCCGGGCGACACATCAAAGGTGCAGATCACGGTCTGGCCGGAAAACTCCTTGTCGATGCGGGTCATGGCCTGGCTCTCCCTTTTTCGTGTTCACAACCTGAGCTTACGGCGAACCGTGCGAGGTTGCAGCGGTTTTCGTGCCGCGTCATGTTGGCGCTGCCCGAGCGAAAGGATAAGCGATGATTCCGGTCTTTGACGGACATAATGATTTCTTGCAGCGCATGGTGGCCGCCGGACCGGAGCGCGACCGTCTGTGGCTGGAAGGTAATGGCGAGGGGCATCTTGACCTGCCCCGCATGAAGGCTGGCGGTTTCGCTGGCGGTTTCTTTGCCATCTGGACGCCTTCTCCGTCCGGTCCTGATGACGCATTGGCGGCGATGCTGAAAAAGAACCCACCCTTTTCGCTGGGCCTTCCGCCCGAAATCGCGGCCGATGACGCCCTGCCCCATGCTATTGCCCAGGCCGGCCAGCTGATGGCGATGGAGCGGACCGGCACCCTGTCGATCTGCAAGACTGCTGCTGATATCCGCACCGCCATGGCCGAGGGTCGTGTTGCCGCTATTCTGCATATCGAGGGTGCCGAGCCGGTCACGGATATGGATGCCCTGCATGTGTGGCATGCGATGGGCCTTCGTTCGCTGGGGCCGGTCTGGTCACGCCCGACGCGTTATGGGCATGGAGTGCCCTTTGCCTTTCCCTCTTCGCCGGATACCGGGCCGGGCTTGACCGATGCGGGCAAGGCGCTGGTGCGCGAATGCAATCAGCTGCGCATCATGCTGGATCTGTCGCATCTGAACGAAAAGGGCTTTGATGATATCGCCGCGCTTTCGGATGCGCCGTTGGTCGCCAGCCATAGCTGCGCCCATGCTGTCGCGGCCAGTTCGCGCAACCTGACCGACCGGCAGTTGCAAGTGATCGCTGATACAAAGGGGCTGGTCGGCCTGAATTTCGCCGTTGGGTTCCTGCACCCCGAAGGGCGCCGCGATCCGATGCACGGGTTTGAAATCATGCTGCGCCACCTTGACCATCTGCTGAGCATTCTGGGCGAGGATGGCGTGGCGCTGGGTTCGGATTTCGACGGCGCTGACATGCCCGAGGACTTGGCCGATGCCTCTGCCTTGCAGAACCTGACCGGGGCGATGCTTGACCATGGCTATGGCCGCGAACTGGTCGAAAAGATCGCCTGGAAGAACTGGCTGAACGTGCTTGAACGGACCTGGGGCGCCTGAGGCGTCCCGTCGCGCATCCCTGACATCGGTGGGGGCGCTCAAGTACCCCGGTTCAGTCGCCGGTGACGACCGGGGTCACGCCCATCGCCTCGGCCAGCGTGCGGAAACGCGCCTCAGCCACCTCGCCCATCAGGGCGCGCCCGATACGCGTCAGTTTCAGCTCCAGCTGCTTTTTCTTGCGCTGCAGTTTCAGCGTGCCTGCCTCGGCCGGGTCCTTGACCGAGAACATGGCGCCAAAGCGCATGGCCTTACCCAGAACCTCGGCCTCTCGGATCTCTTTTTCCGAAAGCAGCGCAAAAAGGGGCGCCATGGGAGAGTTCGCGCGGCTGTTTTTATAGCGGTGCAGCAACGACAGGCCCAGAAACACCCGCTCGGGATGGGACAGCGCCGCCATGTTTGCCCGGGTCACGTTGTCGAAACAGGCGTCCGCCCGGTAATCAGGGTGGGTGCGCCAGGTCGTGTCATGCAAAAGACAGGCGGCCTTGATCAGCCGGTCGCGTTCAGGCGGCAGATCGACAAAGATCGGTTCAAGAAAGTGGTATAGCTTTTTGCCAAAGCCCGGCATCCGCGCCATCTGCCTTTCGGCAAAGCGCGCCGCTTCGATCAGCGGATCGCGCGAACGCAGCCCGGCGGGCATCTGTTCATACAGCAGCCCCTCGCGGATGCCGTATGAGGACACCGCCAGCGATTTCGGCTGCAAGCTTTGCACCAGCTGGCGCAAGGCAAGGCTGGCCAGAGGCACAAGCTCAAGCCGGCTTTGCGAAATGCCGGTCATAGAGCGCATCTCGGATACGCTTTTCCCGCTGATCCATTTCACCGTCTCATATACTGCGTCGGGCGACATGCGGTATTCATGCAGGACGGTCATCGGATATTTCGCCCGCTCCATATCCAGCCGGGCGATGGCGCGCCACGAACCGCCGACCAGATAGATCTGCCCGGCATCACGGCCAAGATGCTCGGCCGCCTGCTCGATCGTGTCACGGATATGGTCGCGCAGGCCCGAGGCTCCGCCCTTGACCTGTTGCAGCCGAAAGGGACCAAGCGGGGTCGAGATGCGCCGACCCACCTTGCCATCCTTGACCTCGGCAAGCTCCATCGAGTTGCCGCCGATGTCACAGACAAGGCCCTTGGCGTCGGGCCAGCCCAAAAGCACCCCTTGCGCTGACAACCGCGCCTCTTCTTCGCCGTCGATGACCCAGAGTTTCAGCCCGGTTTCTTTTTCGACCGCCTTGCGAAATGCGGGGCCGTCCTCGGCTTCGCGTACCGCGGCGGTGGCCACGCAGGTCAGCGGTTTGATCCCCATGCTGTCGGCCAGCACAGCAAAGCGGCGCAGTGCCGACATGGCGCGACGTACGCCGTCGGGGTTCAGCCGCCCGGTAGTGGCTAGTCCCTGTCCCAACCCCGCCATGACCTTTTCGTTATAGAAATAGGCCGGTGAGCGGGCGGCACCGTCAAAAACCACCATGCGAATCGAGTTCGAGCCGACATCGACCACGCCAACCCGGCTAAGCGCCCTTTCCGAAGCACGCTCAAACAGCGAGCGTCCAAAGGGTTCGATGGTTTCTCCGCTTGCGGTCATGATGCCGTTCATCGGGGGTCCTCTCGATTCCGTTACCACGCCGGGCGCGTTTTGGATGGGGCAATTGCCGCGCTGCGTCAATCCATCGAGTGCATCAAAGCCGGAACGTCACGTGCACCGGCGGAGCCCCGCCCGGACAATGACGGGTTTTCCATAAAGAATTTGTGACAGGAAAACAGATCGTCACGCCCGGCAGGCAGATAACGCAAATAGCGACCGTCAGGCTGCAAAAGCCAGCTTTGCGCCTCATCCGCCATATTGGCGGCCATGATCTGGCTGGTGATCTGGGCCTTTACGGTTTCGTTGAAACATTCGACCATCGCTTCGACCCGGCGCGACAGGTTCCGACCCATCCAGTCTGCCGAGCTGATGAAAACCCGCGCTTTTTTGGACGGCAGGCCAAAGCCATTGCCGAAACAGACGATGCGGGAATGTTCAAGGAACCGCCCGACGATCGACTTGACCCGGATATTTTCGGATAGCCCGGCGATCCCGGGGCGCAGCCCGCAGATGCCGCGTATGACAAGGTTGATTTTGACCCCTGCCTGGCTGGCGGCATACAGCGCCTCGATCACGTCTTTTTCGATCAGGCTGTTCATCTTGGCCCAGATCGCCGCGGGGCGGCCGCGGCGGGCGAATTCGGTTTCGCGGGCGATCAGTTCAAGCAGCCGTTCCTTGAGGTCGATGGGCGAAATGGCAATGTTTTCCAGCCCCTCGGGCTGAACATAGCCCGACAGGAAATTAAACACCTTGGAGGCGTCGCGCCCCAGCGCGGGATCACAGGTGAAAAGGGAAAGGTCCGTATAGACCCGCGCCGTAATCGGGTGATAGTTGCCGGTTCCAAAATGACAGTAAGTGACCAGTTGGTCGCCTTCGCGCCGGACCACGGTGCTGATCTTGGCATGGGTTTTGTATTGCATGAAGCCATAGACGACATGCGCGCCCGCCCGTTCCAGCCGTCGTGATTGGCGGATGTTCGCTGCCTCGTCAAAACGCGCCTTCAGCTCGACCAGCGCCGTCACCGATTTGCCAGATTCGGCTGCCTCGCACAGCGCGTCCACGATAGGGCTGTCGCGCGAGGTACGGTAAAGCGTCTGCTTGATCGCCAGCACATTCGGATCGCGTGCGGCCTGCGCAAGAAACCGCACCACCATATCAAAGGTTTCATAGGGGTGGTGCAGCAGCATGTCCTTTTGCCGGATGGCCGCGAACATGTCGCCGTCATGGTCCTGTACCCGCTCAGGCACACGAGAGGTAAAGGTCGGCCATTGCAGGTCGCGGCGCGAATCAAGCACCAGCTCATGCAGATCGGCCATGCCAAGCAGGCCTTCCACCTCGACCACCTCTTCGGGGTTCACGTTCAGCTCTTGCATGATCGAGCGGCGCAGACGATCCGGGGCACCCGAGGTGATCTTCAGCCGGATCACGCTGCCCCGGCGGCGGCGTTTCAGTGCCGTCTCGAATTCGCGCACCAGATCCTCGGCCTCTTCTTCGACCTCAAGATCGCTGTCGCGCAGCACGCGAAAGGCGCAATGGCCGATGTCGCGATAGCCCGGAAACAGGCTTGGCAGATGCATAAGCAGCAGATCCTCCAGCCTCAGGAAGCGTTTGCCCCCCGGCAGGGCGACAAAGCGCGCCACCTGTTGCGGGATGGGTAACAGCGCCTGCATCTGCCGTCCGTCGCTTTCCCGTGCCAGTTCCAGTGCCAGCGAAAAGCCAAGGTTCGGTATGAACGGGAACGGATGGGCCGGGTCGATGGCCAGCGGAGAAAGTACTGGAAAGACCTGGTCCATGAAATGCCGGCGCAGAAATTCTTCTTCGGCGCGGGTGACGCGGCCACGCGACAGGATGGTGATATCGGCCTGTTCCATCTCGCGGCGCAGCCCGTTCCAGACCGCCTGCTGCGCGCTCATCAGCCGCCGCGCGTCCGAGTTGACCAGTGCCAGCTGTTCTGCCGAGGTCAGGCCGTCGTCGGACAGCGTCGTGTTACCCTCGCGCACCAGCTCACGCAGGCCAGCCACCCGGACGGTATAGAATTCGTCAAGATTGGTGGCCGAGATCGACAGGAACCGCAGCCGCTCAAGCAGCGGAACCCGTGGATTTCGCGCCTCATCCAGCACGCGCCAGTTAAAGGCCAGCCAGCTTATCTCGCGGTTGAAAAAGCGCGACGGCCCTTCGGGCGTGCCTTCGGGAATCTGGCGTGGAGCAGGAAACGGAGACTTGAGAAAATCGGCTTGGGTCATGTCGCGGATCGCTAAGGGATACCGGCGGATCATGCGTCGGCCGGGGACAGCTTGTCCAGCAGCTCGGCCGCCAGACGACGCGTGATGGCGCGACGATCTGCGAGGGATTCGCGGTCGATGGCAGCAACCAGCCGCCGCGCCAGATCAAGGTCGCGTTCCATCCGCAGGGCAAGCCAGTCCACCACCTCGGGCGAGACCTGGATCTGCCGGTCGGCAAACAGTTTCACCAGCACCGCAGGCAGCAGCGCGTCATCAGGCGGCCCGAGGATAGCCTGCGCCGCCGTATCAAGCCGCGAACGCAGGTCGGGCAGCACCAGTCCCCAATCGCGCGGGGCACTGCGTGCTGTGACAAGCAACAGACCCTGCCGCGCGCCCACAAGGTTCCACAGGTGGAAAAGCCCCTGTTCCGCTGCAGGATTGCCGCCGATTTCATGCGCATCCTCGACCACCAGAGCCGCGCCGGGGCGGATCATCTCATCGACATTTTCGGGGGTCAGCGCCCAGCCGTGACACAAAAAGGCATCGTGTTCGGCAACCCAGAACCCTGCCAGATGCGATTTGCCCGACCCCGCCCCACCGATCAGCAGCAGCCGACCCTGAGGCCACTGCTCGGGCGCATCCAGCATGGCCAGCGCGTCGCGATTTGCCGCAGTGATCAGAAAATCGTCGCGGGACGAGGCCGGTGGCATCGTCAGATCCAGGGTCAATTGTCTGGCCACTGTTCAGTCGCCCTTTTCCTGTCGGAATTCCCGCGCCTTGATCCGCAGCTCGGCTGGTGAAGGCGGGCCCGTAAAATCGGGAACCTGGCCCTTTTTCTGACGATGCAGATATTCATCCAGCAGATCGGCCAGATGTTCGTCGCGCTGCAGCTGCGCCAGCGTCACGTCGCGTGAAAGCTGGGCAAGTTGGCGGGCGCGTTCTGTCGTGCCACGCGGCACCATCTCGACCAGCATGGGCGGTGCGGGCGGAGCTGGTACATCGCGACCTGTATAAAGCGCGCTTTCCTTATAGCGCCCGACAGAAAAGCGGACCAAAACGCCAAGCGCGGCCGCCGCGGGTACCGCGACCAGCAGGCCGACAAAACCAAAGAGCGAGCCGAAAACGGTCAGGGCGAGCATCAGCCAGACCGGATGCAACCCGACATGGCCGCCGACAATCTTGGGCTGAAGGTAGTTCCCCTCGACGATCTGGCCGAGGACGAAAACGGCGATCACCGCCCCGATCCAGAAGGGCTCACCCCAGAAAGAAAACAGGGCCACACCGATGGCGGTCGCGCCGCCGACCAGCACGCCCACATAAGGAATAAAGGAAAGCGAGGCGGCGATCACCCCGATGGCGACCCCGAACGGCAGGCCGATCAGACCAAGGCAGACCGAATAGAAGGTGCCGAGAATCAGGATCACCATGCCCTGCCCGCGCACAAAGCCCGACAGCGCCTCGTCGATCTCATGCCCAAGTTTGCGGATGGTCGCGGCATGTTCGCGCGGCAACAACTCGTCCAGCCGGTCGACCATGTTGTCCCAGTCGAGCAGCAGGTAAAAGGCGACGACCGGCACGATGACGATCAGCATCAGGACACTGACCACCCCCATGACCGAGCCCAGCACCGTGCTGACCAGCTCGCCCCCGCGCTCACTGACTTTTTCGCCGATGTTGCCAAGCGCGGTGTTGACGGGGTTCCCTTCGGTAAAGACTTCGGGGAAACGCCGCATCAGGAATTGCTGCAGCTGCCCGAACATTTCGGGTGCTGTATCGATCAGCGCAGTCGTCTGCCGCACAAGGACCGGCATCAGCAGCAAGAACAATGCGACGACCAGAATAAGGCCGCAAAGCGTCAACAGCACGACCGCGGTGGTGCGCGACAGCCCTAACCGCTCAAGCCGATCGGCAAGGGGATCGAACAGATAGGCAACCGCCGCACCCAGAATAAAGGGCATGATGGCATTGCCCAGTAGCCACAGCGTGATGAGCAGTACCAGAAATGCGCCGCCCCAATAAAGGACCTGTTTCTGCACCCGTAGTGGCATGATCCCTCGGCTCCCGTCCTCGCGTTTTCCGCTTTTCTATGTGAACGGTCCTTAGGCCGGTTGCAAGGAAGGCGTTGCTCCGCGATGTGCTCTGCGCTAACTCGTGCCGGCCCATGATGAGGAACCTGCCATGCGTCTGTCGCGCTATTTCATGCCCGTTCTCAAAGAAGACCCCAAAGAGGCCCAGATTGTCAGCCACAGGCTGATGCTGCGCGCCGGCATGATTAAACAGCAGGCGGCGGGCATCTATTCCTGGCTGCCAATGGGTTATCGGGTGCTGCGCCGCATCGAGCAGATCGTGCACGAGGAACAGGCCCGCGCCGGACATATCGCCATGCTGATGCCGACTCTGCAGTCGGCTGACCTGTGGCGCGAATCCGGCCGCTATGACGATTATGGCGAAGAGATGCTGCGCATCAAGGACCGCCATAAGCGTGACCTGCTTTACGGGCCCACGAACGAAGAGATGATCACCGATATCTTTCGCGCCCATGTGAACAGCTACAAGGATCTGCCCCTGACGCTGTACCACGTCCAGTGGAAGTTCCGCGACGAGATCCGGCCGCGCTTTGGCGTCATGCGCGGGCGCGAATTCCTGATGAAAGACGGTTACAACTTTGACCTGACCAGGGAAGACGCGCTGCACGCCTATAACCGCCATTTGGTCAGCTATCTGCGCACCTATGAGCGTATGGGCCTGCAGGCGATCCCGATGCGGGCCGATGGTGGCCCGATCGGCGGCGATTACACCCATGAGTTTCTGGTACTGGCCGAAACCGGCGAATCCGAGGTCTTTTATGACAGCGAGATCACCGATCTGAAATTCGGCAGCCGCGACATTGATTATGACAGCGTCGAGCAGTGTCAGGCAGTGCTGGAAGAGTTCACCAGCCGCTACGCCCGCACCGATGAAACCCATGACGAGGCGCTGTTCAACCAGATCCCGGCCGAGCGGCGGCGCGTCGCGCGCGGTATCGAGGTGGGCCAGATCTTCTACTTTGGCACCAAATACTCCGAGCCGATGGGGGCGACCGTGGTTGGTCCCGATGGTCAGCGCGTTCCGGTGCATATGGGTTCGCACGGGATCGGCGTAAGCCGCCTTCTTGGCGCGATCATCGAGGCCAGCCATGACGACAAGGGCATTATCTGGCCCGAGGGCGTGACCCCCTTCCACGTCGGGATCGTCAACCTCAAGCAGGGCGATGCCTCGACGGACAGCGCATGTGAGGCGCTTTACAAAGAGCTGAAATCGCAGGGTTTCGACCCGCTTTACGACGACCGGGATGAACGTGCGGGCGCAAAATTCGCCACGATGGACCTGATCGGCCTGCCCTGGCGCATTACCGTCGGCCCGCGCGGCCTTGCCGCAAACAAGGTTGAGCTGACCTCGCGCCGCAACGGCCAGTCGGTCGAACTGTCCCCGCAAGAGGCGGTGGCACGGCTGAAAGAGATCTATCAGCCGGTCTTTGACGCCGCAAAATAACAACCGGCGGCCTGTCATAGGGCCCTGGATGCTCACCAATTCGCCAAGATGACAAACCGCTCCGCTCCGCTAAGGATCGGGGCGGTTTTAACAGGCGGGCAATCATGCGATCAGGGTGGACCAGAGAGGTCGTTATCGGCCTTGCCTGCAGCGTACTGATCGCCATCGTCGCCCTTTACGTGCGGCCCTGTCCGGCCCGACCCGTGACCCCGGTGCCACAGATCGCTCTGGCTGAAAACACGGCCTTCAGCGCGCGGCTGGTGCCTTGGCAGCAAAACCTTGGCCCGTTGCCCGCCGCAATTACCGGCCGAGCGGCGCCCGGTCCTGATGGCGGCTATCGTCACGAATGGCCTGCATTTCACGCCGTCGCTCGATTCGAGGGGACTTCCGTCAGCTTGCGCTTTGACGATTCGCTTAGTCGCTGGCGGGTCGACATTGACGGCTCAGCGGTCGAAATCTCGCGCCCCGGACTGCGTGACCTGTTGATTGAAGGGATTAAGCCCGGCCGCCACGAGATCCGCGCCGAAAAGATCAGCGAATCGCCGGGACCTGCGCTTTTCGGCGGGTTTTTCATAAATGACGCGGGCCGTGATCTTGCCCCGCCTGAACCCGCACCCCGGCTGATCGAATTTATCGGTGATTCCGACACCGTCGGTTTTGCCAATACCGCCGAGCGCCGTGATTGCACTGAGGATGAGATTTACGCAGCCACGGACACCAGTCGCAGCTTTGGCCCGCAAGTGGCGCGCGCGCTGGGCGCAGATTACCGTATCATCGCACGTTCTGGCATCGGTCTTTTGCGCAATTACGGTGGTGCTGATCCGGAACGGACCATGGGGCAGCTCTATCCCCTTGCTCTGCCCGCAGACCCACAGGCGCCTGCCCTGCCCCAGCGACCGGCCGATATCATCGTGATCGGGCTTGGCTCGAATGTTTTTGGCTCGCCTCTGGATCCACAGGAGCGTTGGACGGACAACAGTGATCTTGCCCGCGACTTTGGCCCGGCGCTGGCCGATTTTGCGCGCGCGCGTGCGCAGGAAAATCCCGGTGCGCTGGTGGTGCTGCTGGGTTTTGGCGAATACGGCCCCGAGCTGGTCGAGGCCCATCACCGTGCTGCAGCATTGCTAGACGAAAGGGGTATTGCGAACCGCCTGGTGGTTCTGGACAAGCCACAGCGCAACGCCTGCCTGTGGCATCCGTCTGCCAGCGATCACGCGATGATTGCCGAGGCGTTGCTCGCAGCCCTCAAGGATACAGCTCAAGGCGGCTGATCTGCCTTGCGCTTGTCCCGTTCGTCCCTAAACTTTCCTAAAATCCAGCCAGATCCGAGCCTTCATGCCCTCGCTCAGACCGATCCATAACCGCCTGCGCCGCCTTGCCGGTCTGGACCTGGCGGAATTCTTTGACACCGCCATCGAGCGCTGGGAGATCTGCCCGGCCGAAGATGTTGAGATTCTGCCGGGCATCTGGCTGCCCGACCAGATTGACCATATCGCCCAGACAGAATTCGGCGGCCTGCCGGACATTCTGGCCCAGATGCAGGGCAATCCGGCCGAACACACCGCGCCGACCATGGCCTATCGCTTTCGTGACGTCGATTTTGTTGATGGCGTCCTTTACGCCCGCGGGGCCGAGCGTCACCTGCGCCAACGTCGCCGCTCGGGCATGATTTATCCAAAGCCGCGCGAAAACCTTGGCGGTGCGCTTTATGAAAGCTGGATCGGCAACCGCTGGTTCGGGAACTGGCTTCTGAACGACTGCCTTGCCTATCGACTGGCCGAGGCGGCGGGCAACCCTGTCACCTCGGCCCCCGCGCGCGGCGGCCATACCGCCCGTTATGAAGAGCTTTTGGGCATGTCGCCCCGGCGCATTGGAAATGTCCATTTTGACGAGCTGATCCTGTTTGACGATCTGAAAAACAACAGCAATCGCCGCGCCAGGGCACAGGAAAACCGTGCCCGCTTGTTGAATGGGCGCAAGCTTACGCCCCTGCCGGGGGTCTTTATCTTTCGCGGCGCCAGCGGGGATGCCCGTATCCTTGAAAATGAGGCCGAGATCGCCGAGCGGTTCGAGACGGAATATGGTTTCCGCACGCTTTATATCGACCGCCACAGCGCCGACGATATGGCCGAGGCCTGCGGTGCGGCACAGATGGTTGTCGGGGTCGAGGGCAGCCAGCTTGCCCATGGTGTCATCGCCATGGCACCGCGTGGCACGCTTTTGACCCTTCAGCCCGCAGATCGGGTGACGACCTCGCTAAAACTGCTGACCGATTGCTGGCAGCAGCATTATGCGATGGTGGTCGGCTCCGGGACTGCAAGCGGCTATCGGATCGGATGGGACCAGATTCAGCGCACGATGGACCTGATAGAGGACAAAAGGTCCAAAAACTCGTCCTAAACGTCAGGTTGAGCCGGGGCGGCCAATGGGAATATGGGTCCGGAATACGGATTGTTCCAAATTTTCATTGGCAAGTGCGCCGCGATGTTTAAGACCCTCAGGGACGATTACAGACGACACGGCAGTTCGCTGACCGAGCCGGCCTTTGTCTCTCTGGCCATTTACAGATACGGACGTTGGGCCATCGGGATCAAAAATCCCCCGCTGCGCTGGCTGGCTACCAAACCCTATGCGCTGATGCGCATGCTGATCCTGAACGTAACCAAGGTCTGGATCCCGCCGCAGGTCAGGCTTGGCGCCGATTTTCACATCATCCATGCCGAGGGTTCGCTGTCGATCCATCCCGATGTGGTCATCGGTGACCGCTGTGGGGTGATGCACAATGTCACCATCGGCACCAACATGGGGCCGGGTGCACCTGTCATCGGGGATGACGTCTTTATCGGGGTGAATTCCTGTGTGCTGGGGCCGATCACCATCGGCGACCGGGTGCGCATCGGGGCGAATACTGCGGTGACCGCCAATGTGCCCTCTGATTCTGTTGTCATCGGCTCACCTGCCAAGATCTATCCCAGCCTGCCGATCTTTGCGGCGCGAAAGAAGGCGCCGGCCGATGAGTAAGGATTTCGACCGCAGCATGTGGTCCCTCATGGCCGATAATCTGCCGCATCGCGCAGGCAAGATCGCTGCGGTGGATCGCGGCCGCTCTGTCACCTATGCCGAGCTTGCGGCCGAGGCCGGATGCATTGCCGACTGGCTTGGTGCGCGAGGTATCCGTCCAGGTGACCGGGTCATCGTGCATCTGCGCAAGGGCATCGACGAGGTCGCGGCCATGTTCGGCGCATGGAAAATGGGCGCCGTGGTCGTCAATGTGAACATCCGCTGGACGCCTGCGCAACTGGCTTATGTTGCCCGCGACAGCAGGGCACGGGCAGTCATCCTGTCCCGCAACGTGCTTGACGCGCTGACGGGTGAAAACGCCTTGCCCGAGGGCACGGCCTATCTGGTTCAGGGCAAGGCCGAGGGCCTTGTCCAGGGCGCGGACCCCTGGGCGGCGCCTGCCGCTGACAGGGCCTCTGCGCCCGACGAATGCGATCCGCGCGGATTGGCGATGATCATCTACACCTCGGGTTCGACAGGTGCGCCCAAAGGTGTGATGCTGAGCCATCGCAATATTCGCGTCGGCGCGATCTCGGTTGCACAATATCTGAAACTTGACGAAAGCGACCGGCTGCTTTCCGTCCTGCCCTACAGTTTCGATGCAGGGCTGAACCAGTTGACGACAATGATGCTGACGGGCGGCACCGTCGTTCATCAACCGCTGACCATGCCGGCCGAGATCATCCGCATGGCCGCGGCCGAGGCGGTGACCGGTATCGCCGGCGTGCCTCCCTTGTGGAACCAGATCGTGCGGCTGCTGGCCGGCCGGCCGACCGCTTTGCCCGCGCTGCGGCGGATCACCAATACCGGCGGCAAGATCCCCCCGAACATCCTGGAACTTTTGCCCCAGGTGTTTCCGGGCGCGGATATCTATCTGATGTATGGGCTGACCGAGGCGTTCCGCTCGACCTACCTGCCGCCGGAACGTTTCGCGGCCAAAATGGGCTCGATCGGTCAGCAGATCCCCAATGCGCGCGTCTTTGCGATCAAGCATGGCGAAGGCATCGCCGGCCCCGGAGAGCAGGGAGAGCTGGTTCACGCCGGCCCGCTGGTCAGCATGGGTTATTGGGAAAAACCCGAAATCACCACCCAAAAGATCCGCCCATGCCCCGAACTTGCCCATATTCTTGGCGATGAGCCGGTGGTCTGGTCGGGCGATCTGGTTCGCGTCGATGAGGACGGGGATATGTGGTTTGTCAGCCGCATGGACGAGATGATCAAGACGCTGGGCTTTCGCCTATCCCCGACCGAGGTCGAGGACGCAATCTCACAAAGCGGACTGGTCAGTGATGTCGTCGCCTTTGGGGTCGAGGATGCCGATCTTGGGCAGGCGGTCCATGCGGTTGTCAGCTACCTGCCACAGGGCGACGAAACAGCACTTGCCGCGCATTGTGCCCGTGCCATGCCCCATTACATGCGTCCGCAGCGCCATCATACCTGGCAGGGGATGATGCCGCGTACTGCCAGCGGCAAGCTGGACCGCCCGGCTATTATATCTGCCGTTAAAGCCTCATTAGATAATTGATAAAAAAGGATTTATTTCATGAGTTTCGGTAAGGACGAATTGATCCGTTATATCAGCAATGACCTGAACATCGACACTGCGCCTGAGGGCGGGACCGAGCTTTTTTCCAGCGGCATCCTCGACTCGGTGGCCATGGTCGGGCTGATTTCATTTGTCGAGCAGCAGGCAGGCGTTCGCGTCCAGCCGGGCGATGTGACGCTGGAGAATTTCGACACCGTCGACGCCATCCTTGCCTATGTCCAATCCCTTGAGTGAGCCCGGGACCGCCACGCTGGACCGCCATCTGGCCGAGGCGGCAGAACGCTATGGTACCCCCGCCTATGTCTATGCGACCGATGTGATCACGGCGCGGCTGGCGCATCTGCGCGCGCACCTCGGTCGCTGGTTCAGCATCAGCTTTGCGGTCAAAAGCAATCCGAACCCGGCGCTTCTGGGTTGGATGCGGGATCAGGTAGACCTGCTTGACGTCTCGTCGGGCGGAGAGTTCGCGCTTGGCCGTCAAACAGGCTGGCAACCTGGGCTGATCAGTTTTACCGGTCCCGCCAAACGCGAGGCCGAATTGCGCGCAGCCATCTCGGGTGGTGTTGGAGAGCTGGTGCTGGAAAGCCTGCGCGAGGCCCGGCTTGCCGATGCCATTGCGGCCGAGCTTGGGCGCGTTCAGCCGGTCATGATCCGGCTTGCCCCTGCGCGGGTGCCCAAGGGATTTGGCGACCAGATGGCCGGCCGTCCCAGCCCCTTCGGCATTGATGTCGAGAACGCGCCGACCGAACTGCCCCAGATCGCCACCTTGCCCAACCTGCGTATTATCGGACTGCATATCTATTCCGGCACTCAATCGCTGAAATCCGAGGCGATCTGCGAGAACTGGCGCATCTTTATGCAGGTATTCTCTGAAATCTGTGTATCGCTGGACCTGCGGCCGGAAAAGCTGATCTTCGGTTCGGGCTTGGGCATTCCCTATCACCCGGGCGAAAGTGAGCTTGATCTTGCCGCCATCGCCGCCGGGGTCGGGCCTGATCTGGATGCCTTCCGTGCAGATCCGCGCTTTGCTGACACCCGGCTGGTGCTGGAACTTGGCCGCTATCTGGTCGGCCCGGCGGGCTGGTTCCTGGCCCGCGTCGTTTCGGTCAAGCAATCGCGCGGCAGCCGTATTGCCATCTGTGATGGGGGTCTGAACGCGAACCTTGCAGCCTCGGGCAATTTCGGGATGGTGCTGCGGCGCAATTACGTCATCCACCGTGTCGGCGGCGATGAAGGCGGTACCCGACCAGACGAGCCGCAGGATATTTCCGGCCCGCTCTGCACCTCGATCGACAAGCTGGGTAGCCGGGTGCTGTTGCCGCGGCTTGATGAGGGCGATCTGATCGCCATTCACGGCTGCGGAGCTTATGGGCCGACGGCCAGCCCGCTTTATTTCATCAGCCACCCCCTGCCCGCCGAGGTCCTGTTGACCGGAGAGCAGCTTTGTGACGCGACCCCTGATCGGGGCCGTTAAGGCCCCGGTTCCGCGTCCTGTTTACGGGCGCGATAAAATATTCCTGATCTTGGATTTTTACGTCACTTTTATCGACCGGGTCGGTTGTATTCCGTCCCGTCGCGCGTCTATTATCCAAACAAGCTCCAACCCAAAAAGGAAGACAATGGTTGAACAGAACCTGTTGCTGTTGCTTGTTCTGACGCCATTCGTTTCGGCCGCTTTGGCGGCTACGCTTCCTATCGGAGCACGCAATGCAGAAGCCTGGCTCGCCGGGCTGACGATGATTGTCGCGCTGGTGATCCTGGGTGTGCTTTATCCCGCTGTCACCGATGGGCAAAGTATCACCGGGACCTTTGAATGGGTCAGTTCCGTTGGGCTTGACCTGACTTTCCGCATTGACGGCTTTTCATGGCTGTTCATGGTATTGGTGGCGGGGATCGGTTTTCTGGTCATTCTCTATGCCCGCTATTACATGTCGCCCGACGATCCGGTTCCGCGGCTTTATTCCTGTCTGCTGGCCTTTGCCGGGGCGATGTCGGGCCTGCTTCTGTCGGGCAATATCATCATGCTGGTGGTATTCTGGGAACTGACAAGCATCGTCTCGTTCCTGCTCATCGGCTATTGGTATCAAAGACAGGATGCACGCGACGGTGCGCGGATGTCGCTGATCGTCACTGCTTCAGGCGGGCTGTGCCTGATGGTGGCGATGATTATCCTGGGCCAGATCGCTGGCAGCTATGATCTTGAGGCGGTGTTGGCGGCAGGACCGCAGATCACCATTCATCGCCTTTATCCTGTGGTGCTGATCCTGTTCGTGCTGGGTGCGTTCACTAAATCGGCGCAGTTCCCGTTCCATTTCTGGCTGCCCAATGCCATGGCCGCACCGACACCGGTGTCGTCTTATCTGCATTCGGCGACCATGGTGAAGGCCGGGGTCTTTGTTCTGCTGCGCTTTCACCCGGCGCTTGGCGGTACAGATTTGTGGTTCATGATCGTTACCGGAATCGGGCTGGCGACGCTGTTGCTTGGTGCTGTAATTGCGCTTTTCCGCCACGATCTGAAAGGGCTGCTTGCCTATTCCACCATCAGCCATCTGGGGCTGATAACGGCGCTGGCCGGCATCGGCACGCCTTTCGCGCTGATCGCCGCGGTGTTCCACATCGTCAATCACGCGGTCTTCAAGGCTTCGCTGTTCATGGCCGCCGGCATCATTGATCATGAGACCGGGACCCGCGACATGCGCCGCCTGTCAGGATTGGCGCGCGCGATGCCAGTGACAGCGGCACTGGCAATCATCGCCTCGGGCGCCATGGCTGGGGTGCCATTGCTGAACGGGTTTTTGTCGAAAGAGATGTTCTTTCAGGCGACCTATGTCTGGAACAACGGCAGCTTTCTTGACAATTTTGCGCCTTATGTCGCGGTTGTGGCCGGTGCCTTTAGTGCCGCCTATTCGCTGCGCTTTATCGTGACGGTGTTTTTCGGCCCGCCCGCGACCGATCTGCCACATGAACCGCATGAACCGCCGCTGTTGATGCGGCTGCCGGTGGCAATCCTTGTGGCGATCTGCCTTGCTGTGGGCATATTCCCCCAGCAGGTTCTGGGCACATGGCTGCAGACGGCCAGCCTTGCCGTCGTCGGACCTGATCTGCCGCATTTCAGCCTTAAGATCTGGCATGGCGTCAACCCGCCCCTGATCATGAGCATGATCGCCATGACGCTGGGCGCGGTGATCTATCTGCTTCCGCGCCGGGTGATCGATTCGGGCGAGGATGGGACGCGGATCATGCGAAAGCTTGATTTTGCGCATGGGTTTGACTGGCTCTTGCAGATGCTGACAACCCGCCTGCCGCGACTTGCGCTGCGCGTGCTGTCGGCGAACGGGCTGCAGGCGCAACTGCGCGCCATGGTCCTGTTGTCACTTGCGGCCTCTTGGTTCGTGCTGCGTACGCTGGACTGGAACGTACCGATGCCAAAAATCGGCGCGAATGAGCTGGTCTTTGCGCTGCTATGGCTCGTTGGCGGCACCTGTGCTGTCGGGGCGGCATGGCAGGCCAAGTATCACCGCTTTGCCGCGCTGGTGCTGATGGGGGGCGCGGGGCTTGTCACCTGCGCAACCTTCGTCTGGCTGTCGGCCCCCGACCTTGCCGTGACCCAGCTGCTGGTCGAGATCGCGACCACCGCGCTGTTGCTTCTGGGCCTGCGCTGGCTGCCCAAGCGTGACAAAGAGATCCCGGGCGACAACAACCTTGCCGCCCGTGCCCGCCGCAGCCGCGACCTGCTGATTGCCCTGGCCTGTGGGACCGGCATGACCGCGCTGGCGCTGGCGGTGCTGCTGACTACGCCCGGCGCTTCGGTCGGTGACTGGTTCCTGCGTAACGCCTATGTCGAAGGCGGGGGCACGAACGTCGTCAACGTCATCCTTGTCGATTTCCGCGCTTTCGACACCTTTGGCGAAATCACTGTTCTCGCCATCGTCGGGCTGACGGTTTATGCGCTGCTTCGCCGCTTCCGACCCGCACCGGAGAGTGTCGAGCGCCCGCGTCCGCAGCTTGATGCCGAGGAACAGGCGCTTGAGGCCTATCTGTTTGTCCCGGCTGTGCTGATGCAATGGATGTTTGCGCCGATCATCGCGCTGTCGGCCTATCTGTTCTTCCGCGGCCATGACCTGCCGGGTGGCGGCTTTGCCGCCGGGGTCACGCTGGCTGTCGGCCTGTTGCTGCAATATGTCGCTGCCAATGTGCGCTGGGTCGAGGCGCGCCTGACCGTGCTGCCGGTGCGCTGGATGGCCTCGGGGCTGACGATCTCGGCCGCGGTCGGGGCGGGCTCGTGGATATTTGGCTATCCGTTCCTTAGCGCCCATGCGCAATATGTGGATATTCCGGTGATCGGAAAGGTGCCCTTCTCGACCGCGATGCTGTTTGACTTTGGCGTGTTCTCGCTGGTGCTGGGGGCCATCGTGCTGATGTTGATCGCCATCGCTCACCAGTCGCTGCGTGTCGCCCGCCCCTCAGACACCGGCAAGGAGCTGAAGTAATGGAACTGATCCTTGCCCTTGCCATTGGTGTTCTGGTCGGCTCAGGGGTCTGGCTGATGCTGCGCCCGCGCTCATATCAGGTGATCGTCGGGCTGTGTCTGCTGGCCTATGGGGTAAATCTGTTCATCTTTGCCATGGGCCGGCTTTATGTTGGTGCGGCCCCGATCATGCCCAAGGGCGGTTTCGTCGATCCGACCGCCTATGCCGACCCGCTGCCACAGGCGCTGGTACTGACGGCCATCGTCATCAGCTTTGCCACCACCGCGCTGTTCCTTGTGCTGATGATCGCCTCGCGCGGGGTGACGGGCACCGACCATGTCGATGGTAAGGAGCGGCATTCATGATCAATACCGGCGTCGCGCCCGACCATATGATGATTGCGCCGATCCTGATCCCGATCGTCGCGGGCGCGATCATGCTGTTTTACAACGACCGTAACCGGCAGACCAAGCTGATCATGGGGCTGGTTGCGGTCGGGTTGACCTTTCTTGCCTCGATCGAACTGGTTTCGGATGTGAAATCTGCGACCGAACAGGGGGGTACGGTTGTCGGCCTGTACCGGCTTGGCGACTGGCCGGTGCCGATCGGCATTGTGCTGGTGCTCGACCGTCTTTCGGCGATGATGGTGATGCTGACCGCCCTGCTTGCGGCGCCGTCGCTGATCTATGCGGCAGCGGGCTGGCACGGCAAGGGTCAGCATTATCACAGCATGTTCCAGTTTCTGCTGGCGGGGGTAAACGGCTCTTTCCTGACCGGAGACCTCTTTAACCTCTTTGTTTTCTTTGAGGTCATGCTTGCTGCCTCATACGGGTTGATGCTGCACGGTTCAGGACCCGAAAGGATCAAGGCCGGGCTGCATTACCTTGCCGTGAACCTTGCCGCCTCGCTGTTCTTCCTGATCGGGGTGGCGTTGGTCTATGGCACCACCGGCACGCTGACTATGGCCGATATCGGGCGCGCGCTTTACTGGCTCGACGATGCCGAGCGGGTGCTGTTCCATGCCGCCGCGGGCCTGTTAGGCCTTGCCTTCCTGATCAAGGCGGCAAGCTGGCCCTTGTGCTTCTGGCTGCCGCCGACCTATGCGGCTGCCTCGCCGCCTGCCGCCGCGATCATGGCGATCATGACCAAGGTCGGGATCTATGTGATCCTGCGCCTGTCGCTGTTGGTACTGGGGCCGGATGCCGGACCCTCGGCGGGGTTTGGCGCCCCGGTTCTGATGATCGGCGGTGTCCTGACCATGGGCTTTGGCATGATCGGCATCCTTGGCACGCCTGAGCTGGTGCGCAAGGGCGGCTATCTGGCCATCATTTCGTCCGGCACCGTGTTGACCGCGATCGGGTTTGCACAGGCCGGAGGCGGCAGCCTGATGCTGGGCGGCGCGCTTTACTACATGGTCGGCTCGACCGCCGCGATCTCGGCCTTTTTCCTGATTGCCGAGCCGGTCAGCCGCAATGACGAAGGCGATGACGATGCCCCGGTCGAGGATGACGGCTTTGACCCGCTGTCGGAACGCTGGGCGCCAATGGGCCTTGGCACCGTCGAGGACACCACCGCCCCGGCGAGCCAGCGCACCGTCAGTTGGCTGACCATGTCGATCTGTTTCTCTCTTGTAGCGGCGATGATTGCAGGTCTGCCGCCGATGCCGGGCTTTATCGGCAAGCTTGCGATCCTGCGCGGGGCCATTCAGGATAACCTGTCGACAGCGGGTTATCTGCCGATGGTGCTGTGGGTCTATGCCGCCATGCTGATCCTGTCAGGGCTCGGGGCGCTGATTGCGCTGATGCGCTTTGGTATCCGCCGATTCTGGGCCGAGGAAGGGCCAGCCCCGCGCATCCTTGCACTTGAGGTGGTTCCGGTGGTCCTGCTGCTTGGCATGATTGCGTTGCAGACGGTGCGAGCCGATGCGCTGCTGGGTTATACTCGGGACACTGCCCGTGCGCTGCTGGAACCAGGGGTTTATCGCAAGGCCGTGCTGGCGGGTGCGCAGGACGTACGTGCAGCCCCGGTTTCCAGCCTTGCGCCGGATCCGGCCCCCGCCCCGGACGAGGCCCCCGAGGCAGAGGCCGCAGCGCCTGAAACTCGACCGCAGCCAGAGCCCGCCCCCGCGGCGGAGATGGCCAGCCCAGAGACGCAGGTGAACCCATGAGCCGGCTGATCCCTCATCCCGTCCTTTCGGCGACGCTGGTGGTGATGTGGCTGATCCTGACCGCCTTCAGCCTGGGCCACCTGCTGCTTGGCACGCTGATCGCGCTTGGCGCGGGCTGGTCCGTCGAACATCTGCATCCGCCTAAACCTGTTTTCCGGCGCTGGCTGGCAATTCCCCGGCTGATGGCTATCGTCGCGGTCGATATCCTGCGCTCGAACATCACCGTCGCGCGCGTGCTGATCCTTGGGCCCAACCATCCGGCCTATCACTCGGGCTTTGTCGAACTGGCGCTGACGATGCGCGACCCGAATGCCATTGCGGTACTGGCAATCATCCTGACCAGCACCCCCGGCACTGCCTGGATCGAATTCGATCAGGAGGAGGGTCGGCTGTTGCTGCATGTCCTCGATCTGCGCAGCGCGGATGACTGGCAAAGCATCGTCCACGACCGTTACGAGAGGTTACTGATGGAGATTTTCGAATGACGGCCGAGATCCTGCGCTTTGCCCTGGGCTATGCCCAGATCGCCCTGATCCTGGCGCTTGCGCTGGCCTGCTGGCGTATGCTGATCGGACCGCGTGCTCAGGACCGGGTGCTTGGCCTGGATACCATGTATATCAACGCTATGCTGCTGTTTCTCGTCATCGGCATGAGCAATGGCAATGTCTTCTTTTTTGAGGGTGCGCTGGTCATTGCCGTGCTTGGCTTTGTCACAACCGTTTGCGCGGCGAAATTCCTGATGCGGGGCGAGGTGATCGAATGATGCATCTTGAGCAGTTGCCCCCATGGGCGGCGATCATCATCGCGTTGTTTGTGGTCATCGGTGCCACGCTGACGCTGCTGGGAGGCGTAGGGCTGGTGCGGCTGAAAAGCTTTTACCAGCGGCTGCACGCCCCGACGCTGGGCTACAGCTATGGGACACTGCCTATTATTCTGGCCTCGATGCTGATGTTTTCGCTGACCGAGCAGCGGCTGGTCGTCCACGAGCTGATGATCGGCATGTTCATCCTGATCACCACACCGATCACCTTGCTGATGCTGGGTCGGGCGGCACTGCGGCGTGATCGCGACCGCAAGCTGGGTCATGATGAGATTGTGCCGCCGCGCAACCGGCCAGAACCGCCGACCGAGGAGCCGGCCAAAGACGCCTAGCGCGACTCGGCCAGCACCTGACGCAGCATTGCCGGATCTACTTCGTCCGTGACAAAAGCCTGACCGATCCCCCGCGCCAGAACAAAGCGCAGCTTGCCGTCCTGAACCTTTTTGTCCTGCGCCATCAGGCCGATCAGCGCCTCGTCATCCGCCAGATCGCCGGGAATGTCGCGCAGATGTGCGGGCAGCCCCATGGCGGTAAAATGCGCGGCGACGCGTGACGGCGTTTCCTGACTGCAAAGGCCCAGCTTGGCTGATAGCGCAAAGGCCAAAGTGCAGCCAACAGCCACCCCTTCGCCATGCAGGAGCCGGTCGGAATAGCCGGTCGCAGCCTCAAGCGCATGGCCGAATGTGTGGCCAAGGTTCAAAAGCGCCCGCTCACCCTGCTCGGTCTCGTCACGCTGGACGATTCCGGCCTTCATCTCGATCGAATGGCGTACCGCGCGCTGACGCAGGGCGGGGTCCGAGATCAGCTCTGCGGCATTCGCCTCCAGCCATTCAAAAAAGGTCTCGTCGCCCAAAAGGCCATATTTCGCCACCTCGCCATAACCGGCGCGGAAGTCGCGCAGGGCAAGCGTGGTCAGCACGTCGATATCGGCCAGCACCAGCGCAGGCTGATGGAAGGCGCCGATCAGGTTCTTGCCCTGAGGGCTGTTGATGCCGGTTTTGCCGCCAACCGAACTGTCCACCTGCGCCAGCAGCGTTGTCGGAATCTGCACGAAGCGCACGCCCCGGCGCAGAATCGCGGCGGCAAAGCCCGCAAGATCACCGATCACCCCACCGCCAAGGGCGATGACCAGATCCTTGCGCTCGATCCTCTGCTCAAGCAGCCATTCGACCGCGCGACCCAGCTCGGCCCAGCATTTCGTCCCCTCTCCCGCAGGCAGGGCGAGAGCCCTAGCATTGATCCCCTGAGCGGCCAGCGTCTCTTGCAGTGCAGGCAGATGCAGGCGTGCCACCGTTTCATCGGTCAGGATGGCCACACGGCGTTTGCCGGCAAGTGCGACGATCTCTTCCCCCGCGCGGCTTAGCAGTCCCTGCCCGATGCGCACGTCATATGAGCGCTCGCCCAGCTCAACGTGAACGGTCTCGATGCTCATTTGCCCTCCAGTATCGCGGGATTATATGCCTCTATCGCAGCCAGTACGCGATTCGCCGTCTGTTCTATGGTGTCGCCGCGCTGCGCGGGCACGCGGATATCGGCCAGCGCATAGACGGGACTGCGTTCGGTCAGCAGCTGTTCAAGCGTGCCGCGCGGATCGGCGGTCTGCAAAAGCGGCCTGGTCGGTCGATGGCGGACACGATGCCAAAGCGTCTCAAGATCGCAGTCAAGCCAGACCGCCACGCCGTCTTGAGCGATACGCCCGCGGTTTTCGGGACGCAGCCATGCACCGCCGCCTGTTGAGACAATTCCGGGGCCTGATGAAAGCACCCGGCGCAGTACCTCTGATTCGCGGGCGCGAAAGAACTCTTCACCGTCGCGGGCAAAGATTTCGGGGATCGACATGGCGGCGGCACGCTCGATCTCGGCATCGGTATCATGGAAAGGCCGATTCAGGCGGCGCGCAAGCTCTCCCCCGATTGCGGTCTTTCCCGCCCCCATCATCCCGATCAGCACGATGTTACGCCGCATCACCACCTTGATCCTGCCTCTTGCAACCGGACAGACAGATGGCGTGATCTTTCGGGAAATGCCATATATATTTCACACGAACCGGCGACAGACCGGCCTATAAGCATATTGAGGCGGAAAGGGCAATTCATGCGGCTTTTGAAGGTGGTAGCAGTTCTGGTGGTCCTGATTCTGGCGGGGCTGGCGGGCTATGCCTATTTTGGCGACATGAGCTCGGACCCGCGCGAAATGCGCATGCCCGTCGAACTGGACCTTGACGCGGATAGCTCTGCCCCCGCGCGCGCGCCGCAGCCTGTCACGTCTGAGACCAGCGAAAATGACGGCACCGAAACCGAACCGGCCCCCGAAACGGGTGGCAGCGAAGCGGGGCAGAATGACCTCGACTGACGGATTTGTCCTTGCCTGTGCGCTGGCCGCAGGACTGACGCTGGCTTTGCCGGCTGCGGCCAAGCCGCCATTGTCGGCCAGCGATTGGCTGTCGGGCAGTGTGCAGGATCCGGGCAGTATCTCTTCCTGGCGTCCTGGTGATCCGCGTCCGGCCGAGATCAGGCGTCGCAGCCGTCGCGATATTGCACCTACCGGCGCGGTCGAGCCGGTGGGCGTAACCCGGCTGGGCGAGGGCAATCCCGACGGCAAGGGCACCGTTTCGCCGCGTACCGCTGGCCTGCCCGCAGATATGTGGGGGGACAGCGATTCGGAAACGCTGGTGCGGCTGATCCGCGGCTCACACCCGCGCCTGCCGGCGCTGCGCCGGCTTGAACGGCGTCTGCTTGCCGCACAGCTGCACCCGCCCCGCACCGAGGCCGGGCAGGAAGGTGCACTGTTTCTTGCCCGCGTGGACAAGCTTCTGGATATGGGCGCGACCGGTGCCGCGAAAGAGCTGCTGAAGACCGCCGGTCCCGGCGACCCGCAACGGTTCCGGCGGCTGTTCGATATCGCCCTGCTGTCTGGGGATGAGGCACAGGCCTGCCAGACCATGGACCGCACCCCGGGGGTCGCACCCAGCTTTCCGGCCCGCATCTTCTGCCTTGCACTTGGTGGTGACTGGGCGGCGGCAGCACTGGTCTTTCATGGGGCCGAACAGATGGGGCAGATCGACCCGCAGATGGCGGCACTGCTCGCCCAATATCTGGACGACGGCTATTCCGACCAAAGCAATGAGCTGGTGCCGCCGCCGGTGGTCACGCCGCTGGACCTGCGCTTGCATGAGGCGATTGGCCAGCCCCTGCCCTCATCCAGTCTGCCGCTGGCCTTTTCGCTAGCCGATCTGGACCAGAATGGCGGCTGGAAAGCGCGTCTCGACGCTGCCGAGCGGCTGGCGCGGGCCGGGGCGATCCCTGCCTCGCAGTTGCGGATGATCTATCTGGAACAAAAGCCCGCCGCCTCGGGCGGGGTGTGGGAGCGTGCCTCGGCCGTGCAGGCGCTGGCAGATGCGCTGTTACTGCGCGAGCCGGCCGCAGTGGCCAAAGCCCTGCCCCGCGCCTTTGACACCATGATCCCGGCAGGGCTGGGGCCTGCTCTGGCCGATATGGTCGGCGCCGATGTCGGTGCCATGCAGCTTGAGGGGCGAGCCGGGCAAATTGCCCTGTGGCTTGCGCTGCAGGCCGGTCAGCCACAGGTGGTGCAGGGCCTCGGCCCGGGGAACGATCCCTTTGACGAATGGCTGCTTGGCTTTGCCGAGGGTGAGCCAGAGGCAGCGCCCCCGCAAGGGAATATGGAACCGCGGGCGGCAGAGCTTTTTCCTGCTTTCGTCGGTCCTTCCGAAAAGGACCTCTCGGAAAACGCAGCACAACTCATTCTTGCCAAAAAGCGGGGGGAGGCGTTGTTGAATGCGATCTCGGATGTCGATGCCGGACTTGACGGCGATCTGGCCCGCGCGGCGCAAGGGCTGCGCGTCTTGCGCGTGCTCGGCCAGCAAGAGATCGCGCGACAGGCGGCGGTCGAACTGATCCTTGCCCCGGTGATGATGCCCGCGCCGGGCAGCAGCGTGCCATGAGCAGCGGGCGGCTTGGCGATCAGGGCCGGATTTCGGCTTTTCTCGACGCACAGGCTGCCGAGGCCGGCGCAGCACGCAACACTCTTTTGGCCTACGGCCGCGACCTTAAGGATTTCTCGGACTGGCTGACAGCGCATGG
This sequence comes from Paracoccus sp. J56, assembly GCF_019633685.1. Lineage (NCBI taxonomy): Bacteria > Pseudomonadati > Pseudomonadota > Alphaproteobacteria > Rhodobacterales > Paracoccaceae > Paracoccus > Paracoccus sp. J56. The sequence continues at coordinate 14,160 of NZ_JAFL01000020.1, read as the reverse complement.
CCAGTCAATGCTGACTGTGACCCGCGAAGGGATCGAGGATTACCTGTCGCATTGCAATGCTCAGGGCCTGTCGCGGGCAACACGGGCGCGGCGGCTGTCCGCGATCCGCCAGATCACCCGTTTTGCCCTTGAGGAAGGCTGGCGCGAGGATGATCCCGCCGGACGCATCAGCGGACCCGGCAGGGCGCAGCGCCTGCCCAAGGTGCTGGACCGGGCCGAGGTTCAGGCCATGCTGGACGCTCTGCCCCGGCTCGGACGCAATGAGGTTGAACGGGCGCGCAACCTGGTGCTGGTCGAGCTGATCTATGCGACCGGAATGCGGGTCAGTGAGCTGGTCTCACTGCCGGTTGGCGCCTGCCGCGGCAACCCCGCCCTGCTGATGATCCGCGGCAAAGGCGGCAAGGAACGTATGGTGCCGCTAAGCGAGCCTGCGCGGGCGGCATTGGCCGCCTGGCTAAAGCTGCGCGACAATGCCCCGGCGGACAGCGCGCTTGGCAAGCTTGTCGCGGGCAAGGGCGCGCGCTGGCTTTTCCCCGCGTCCAGCCGCGAAGGGCACATGACCCGGCAGGCGATGAATACGCTTTTGGGGCAGCTGGCTTTGGCGGCAGGGATCGACCCTGCGCGCGTTTCTCCGCATGTGATCCGCCACGCCTTTGCCACCCATCTGCTTGAAGGTGGTGCCGATCTGCGGGTGATCCAGACCCTTTTGGGTCATGCGGATCTGGGCACTACCGAGATCTATACCCATGTTCTGGACAAGCGAATGCGTGATCTGGTGCTGAACCACCATCCGCTGGCCAATGCCGAAGCAAGACGCAAACGGAACAGGGAATGATGCCTCTGCCTGCCGCCACGCCTGCCCATGCCGTGCATGATCCGCTGGTATGGTTGGCGGGCGCGGCAATCCTGATCTTGCTCGCCACATCGGCCTTGCTGGCGTGCGCCGAAACTGCGCTGACAGCTGCCAGCCGCAGCAAGCTGCGGGCCCGTGCGGATAAAGGCGACAACCGCGCCGAAGAGGCCCTTGCAGCCCGGCAGGACAGTGAAAGCCTGAACGGAGCCATTCTGCTTGGCAATAATCTGGTCAAGTCTATTGCCATGGGACTTGCCGCGGCACTTGGCCTGCATCTTGGCGGTTGGGGCGGCGTTGCGATCGCGCTTGCGGTCATGGCGGCCCTGATCCTGATTCTGGCCGAAGTCCTGCCCCGCACCTGCGCCCGCCTCGCCCCTGAAAGCATTGCCTGCCGCGCCGCCCCGACCCTGCGCGTGCTGGCGCGGCTGCTATCGCCGCTTGTCTGGTTGGTTCGGCTGATCGCGCGCGGCATTCTTGCCTTGTCTGGAATTCGCGCGGCACAGACAGGCCCGGTATTTTCGGTGCAGGATGAGATTGCCGATGCTCTGGCCGTAGCCCAGTCCAGTGGCGCGGTACAAAAGGAAGAGCGTGACCGGCTGATGGGTGTGCTGGATCTGGGCGAACACTCAGTCGAAGAGGTCATGCGCCACCGCTCGAACATCGAGATGATCGACGCCGATCTTTCTGCCGAACAGGTGCTGGATCTGGTCCTGAAAAGCCCCCATACCCGCCTGCCCGTTTTTCGTGGCGAGCGCGAGAACGTCGTTGGCGTCATCCATGCCAAGGATCTGTTGCGCGGTGTGCGGCGGGCTTTACAGGAAAACGGCCCCGAGGCGCTGCGCAGCTTTGACGTTCTCAGTACGGCGATGCCGCCCTATTTCGTGCCCGAAACCACCCCTCTGGATGAGCAGATGCGCGAGTTCCTGAAACGGCGCACGCATTTTGCGCTGGTCGTGGACGAATATGGCAGCCTGCGCGGGCTGATCACGCTTGAGGATATTCTGGAGGAAATCGTGGGCGAGATCGCCGATGAACATGACACTGAGGAGGTGCAGGCGCTCGTCCCCGGTCCGCAAGGCGATTATATCGTTGACGGCACCATGACGATCCGCGACCTGAACCGGGCACTGGACTGGAGCCTGCCCGACGATGAGGCCAATACGGTGGCAGGTCTGGTGATCCACCTGGCCCAGTCAATCCCGATGCCGGGCCAGGTTTTTTCGTTTGAGGGCTACCGCTTCGAGGTGCTGACCCGCCGCGAAAACCGTCTGACGCGGTTGCGCATCCGCCCGCCGGAACAGCCGGTTACGGGGGATGCGCCGTAAGCTTAGTGATCAGCCATGCTGGCGGCGCGCTTTGCGCCTTCGGCATCGCCTCCGGTACCGTTGAAGAACGCGTTGAGAAGGACCGCAGCGATGGTCGCAAGCAGGATGCCGGATTCGATCAGCGGATGGATCGCATGGGGCATCCATTGTTTGAAGTCCGGCGCGATCAGCGGGATCATCCCAAAGCCAAGCGCCACGGCCACCACGAACAGGTTGTTGCGGTTGCCGGCGAAATCGACCGTCGAAAGGATGCGGATGCCGGTCGCAGCGACCATGCCGAACATGACAAGCCCCGCCCCGCCCAGAACCGGGGTTGGCAGCGACTCGACCGCCGCACCCATCTTGGGCACCAGACCAAACAGGATCAGGATCAGCCCGCCTGCCACGCAGATATAGCGGCTCTTGATTCCGGTCACGCCGACCAGCCCAACGTTCTGGCTGAAGGATGTATAGGGAAAGGTATTAAAGATCCCGCCGATCAGCGTGCCCAAACCATCGGTGCGCAGACCCGCGGTCAGCCGCTGCGGCGTGATCTCACGCCCTGTCATCTCGCCAAGCGCAAGGAACATGCCCGTCGATTCGATCATGACGACGATCATGACGAGGACCATGGTGACGATCAGCACCGGATCAAAGATTGGCATGCCAAAGTGAAAGGGCGTGACAATGCCGAACCAGCTGGCCTCGGCAACCTTGGCAAAGGTCATCTGCCCCAGCAGGACGGTCAGCACCGCCCCGATCAGCATCCCCAGCAAAACCGCGATATTGGCGACAAAGCCGCGCCCGAAACGCGCGATCAGCAGGATCGCCACCAGCACGACGCCCGAGATCGCGATGTTGACCGGTTGGGCATACAGCGGGTTCTGCACGCTTGGAGCCGGGGCAAACCCGTCGGGCAATGCCGGGACAACGCCTGTTTCGGCCAGTTCTTTAAGCTGGTTCAGCCAGCCAGCCGCCACAGGATCGACAAGCTTTGGCGCGGTTGGCCCGACCGGGTTGCCAAAGATCCAGTTGATCCCCACCCGCATCAGCGTGACGCCAATCACCAGAATGATGGTGCCAGTCACCAGAGGCGGAAAAAAACGCAGCATCCGGCCAACAAACGGCGCGATCAGCATGGCGACGATCCCCGCCCCGATGATGGCACCAAAGATCATCCGCGCGCCATCGGGTCCGGGGTAAGCGTTGGCCATGGCAACCATCGGCCCGACCGAGGCGAAGGTCACCCCCATCATCACCGGCAGCTGGATGCCAAACCAGCGCGTCATACCCAGAGACTGGATGATCGTTGCAACCCCGCAGCAGAAAAGATCGGCCGAGATCAAAAAGGCCACGTCCTCGGGCGCAAGTTTCAATGCCCTGCCAACGATCAGCGGCACAGCCACTGCCCCGGCATACATGACCAGAACGTGCTGCAGGCCCAGTGTCGCCATCCGCAAAGGAGGCAGTATCTCATCCACCGGCTCGGTGGTCACAGTTCTGCGGTTTGCCATAGTCACCCTCTCGCTGTTGGATTTGCTGCTTTTTCACAGGTTTGCGGCCTGCGCGGGCAGCCGGCAAATCCTTTATGCGGGCAAAGGGGCGATGAAATCGTATTGCCCTGAAAAACGGGGATGAAAGTGGCGCGGAAACCGGCAGGAATGCCGGGAAACCGGCCTTGCGGTCCGGTCGCGGCTTGCAACCGCGCGCTGGCCTGCCTATCAGGACATGCCGCCAATCTAACAGCACGGAATCCCGATATGGACATCGCCTCCCGCCGTAAGGCTGATCCCTCTCACTGGCGTCTCGCTACCGCGATCCGCGCCCTTTCCATGGATGCCGTCGAGGCCGCGAACTCCGGCCACCCCGGCATGCCGATGGGTATGGCTGACGTTGCCACGGTCCTGTTTCGCAACCATCTGAAATTTGACGCCGCTGCGCCGAACTGGTTTGACCGCGATCGTTTCGTGCTGTCGGCGGGCCACGGCTCGATGCTGCTTTATTCGCTGCTGTACCTGACCGGCTATGAGCAGATGTCGATCGACCAGATCCGCAATTTCCGCCAATGGGGCGCGATCACCGCTGGCCATCCCGAATATGGCCATGCCGAGGGGGTCGAGACGACGACCGGTCCGCTGGGTCAGGGCATCGCAACCGCTGTCGGTTTCGCTATCGCCGAAGAGGCGATGCGCGCCCAGTTCGGCGCCGATCTGTGCAACCACAAGACCTGGGTCATCGCCGGTGACGGCTGTCTGATGGAGGGTATCAGCCAGGAGGCAATCGCCCTGGCTGGCAACCAGAAGCTCAAGAACCTGATCGTTCTTTGGGACAATAACGACATCACCATCGACGGCCGGGTGTCGCTGTCCGATTCGACCGACCAGTTGAAACGGTTCGAGGCTTCGGGCTGGCGTACCCTATCCTGCGACGGGCATGACGCAGCCGATATCGACCGTGCGCTCAAGGACGCGGCCAGTGGCAGGGACGACCGTCCCGTTCTGGTCGCCTGCAAGACCATCATCGGTTTTGGTGCGCCGAAAAAGCAGGACAGCTCGGGCGTGCACGGCTCGCCTCTGGGGGCCGAGGAAATCGCCGCCGCGCGCGAAGCTCTGGGCTGGGAGGCCGAGCCTTTTGTCATCCCCGAAGACATCCTGAGCGAATGGCGCGCTATCGGTGCCCGCGGTCGCACTGAGCGTGAGGCCTGGGCGACCCGTGTCGATGGGGCAGAAAACCGTGATGAATTCGCCCGTCGCATCTCGGGCGAGGTCAGCGACCGTCTGGCGCCCGCCATCGCCGCGCTGAAAAAGCAGGCGCTTGAGACCCGTCCGAAGGTCGCGACCCGCAAGGCCAGCGAAATGGTGCTTGAGGTGGTTAACCCCGAACTGGGCGAAACCATGGGCGGCTCGGCTGACCTGACCGGATCGAACAACACCCGGACAAAGGATCTGGGCATCTTCTCACCGGAAAACCGCAAGGGCCGTTACATCCATTACGGCATCCGTGAACATGGTATGGGCGCGGCGATGAACGGCATCTGGCTGCATGGCGGCTTCCGCCCCTATGGGGGTACCTTCATGTGCTTTACCGACTATGCGCGCGGCGCCATGCGTCTGTCGGCGCTGATGGGGCTGCCGGTTACCTATGTCATGACCCATGACTCGATCGGTCTGGGCGAAGATGGCCCTACCCACCAGCCGGTCGAGCATCTGGCGATCTGCCGCGCGACCCCGAACACGGTGACCCTGCGTCCCTGCGATCTGGTCGAGACCGCCGAGGCATGGGAAATCGCCCTGTCGAGCCAGAGCACGCCGACGGTCATGGCGCTGTCGCGTCAGAACCTGCCAACCCTGCGTGAGGACTCGGGCGAAGAAAACCTCACGGCCCGTGGCGCCTATGTGCTGCGCGAGGCAAGTGCCGAACCCAAGGTTATCCTGATGGCCTCGGGTTCAGAGGTCGAGATTGCCGTTGCTGCCCGCGAAACGCTGGAGGGAGAAGGCATTCCGACCCGCGTCGTCTCGGTCCCGTCGATGGAGCTGTTCCGCGATCAGGACGCCGGATATCGCAGCAAGGTCCTGCCTGCCGGGACTGTTCGCATCGCCATCGAGGCAGCCGTGCGCCAGCCGTGGGAATGGCTGCTTCTGGGCGAGCGCGGCCGCGAAGAAACTTCGGCCTTTATCGGCATGACCGGCTTTGGCGCTTCGGCCCCTGCCCCGACGCTTTACAAAGAGTTCGGGATCACCGCCGAGGCCACCGCCGCCGAGGCCCGCCGCCTGCTTGGCTGAATAACAGCGGGCCGCGCCTGATGCGCGCGGCTGCTTTGCACCTTACGGGCCGCCGCGTCAGTCGCGGCGGCCCTGCCCCTTTTCGGTTTCCCTCGTTGCCCAATGCCTGCGCGGCGGCCCCCTTTTGACCCTGCTGCCGCCTGAGCGCCCAAGCCAAAGGACGCAGCCATGACTCTGAAAGCCGATCCGGCCGCGCTGCCACCGGTTCTTGCTCAGCCGGGCGATCCGGCACGTGCAACCCAGATGCGTGGTATCGTGCTGCTGTTGCTGGCAATTGTGCTGTTCACACTCATGGATGCGACGGGAAAATATCTCTCGGCCCGCTATCATCCGGTGCAGGTGGTCTGGGCGCGGTTCATCACCAATCTTGTCATTGTGATGGTGATCTTTGCGCCGCGGTTGCGCAGCACATTTGCCTCATCACGGCCGGTCGTGCAGTTTTTTCGTGGAGTAACCCAGTTCGGCTCGATCCTGCTGTTCTTTTGCGCGCTGCAGTTCATCGGGCTGGCCGAGGCAACCGCGATCATGGACATCAACCCGGTGCTGATCACGCTGGGGGCAGCGATCTTTCTGGGCGAATCCATCGGTATCCGGCGGCTGCTTGGCATTCTGACCGCGTTATGCGGGGCGATGATCATTATTCGCCCCGGTGCAGGCGTCTTTCATCCCGCCGCACTTTTTGCACTGGTCGCGGCCTTTACCTATGCCGCCGGTGCGATTCTGACCCGGATCGCGCGAACCGATTCGACATCGACCTCGATCCTGTGGTCAGCGGTGGTGGGCACGGTCCTTGCGTCGGTCGCGGTGCCCTTCTTCTGGCAGCCGGTCGCAATGGGCGACCTGTGGGCTTTTCTGCTGCTCGGATGCTTTGGCACCGCGGCACAAGCCCTGCTGATCCGGGCCTTTTCCTTGGCCGAGGCCGCCGCCATCGCGCCCTTTGGTTATACTGGCCTTGTCTGGGCCGGATTCTGGGGCTGGCTCTTCTGGGGTAACCTGCCAGATATCTGGACAGTCGTAGGTGCGTTGATCATCGTGGGTGCTGGCCTGTATGTCTGGATGCGCGAGGCCCGCGCGATGAACCGGGCCGCAACCAAAGGACCGCGATGAGCGAGACCGAAACCCAGGAAACCGTCGCGCTGCGCGATCGCATTGCCAATGGTGCCTTTCTGGCCGTCATGGGGCTGGCGCGGCTGCTGCCATATGAGCGGCGTATCCCTGCCATGGGCTATCTCTTTTCTCATGTGCTGGCACCGCTTGCCGGCTGGCGACAGCGCATCCGCGCCAATCTGGCCATGGCCCGCCCCGACCTTTCCGAGGCCGAGATCCGCCGCCTGACCCGCGCCGTGCCTGATAACGCCGGGCGCTCACTGGCCGAAACCTACTCGGCCAATGAATTCACCGACCGCGTTCGCGCCTCAGACCCGCTGACCGGCCCCGGTCTGCCTGCTCTGGAAGAGGCAGCGGCGACAGGCCGGCCCGTGATCCTTGCCGCTGCGCATTTTGGCAATTACGACGCCATGCGCGCAGCGCTGGCTGCCCGAGATTGGCCAGTCGGTGCGCTTTATCGCCCAATGAACAACGAGGCGTTCAACCGCCATTACATTCCGGCGCTGAACTCGATCTCGCAGCCGATGTTTCCGCGCGGACGAGCCGGCCTTGCGGCGATGTTGCGCTTTCTCAAGGGGGGCGGGATGCTGGCGCTTGGCTTTGACCAGTTTGACGATCACGGCGTCGAGCTGCGCTTTTTTGGCCTGCCGACGAAAACTGTGCTGACCCCGGCCGAACTGGCGTTGCGTTATGACGCGCTGATCCTGCCGGTTGCGGGGGTGCGCCAGCCTGACGGGCTGAGCTTCAAGGTTGAGGTCGGCGCGCCAATCCCCCATAGCGATCCCGAAACCATGATGCAGGCCCTGAACGACCACCTGGAAGGTCTGGTCCGCGCCCATATGGAGCAATGGTTCTGGGTGCACCGGCGATGGAAACGCCGGGGTTAAGCGGCAAATCCCTTTCCCTTGGGTTGCCCTACGGTCTATAAGGACGCCCAAATCCGCCGCGCAAACAGAACGCGGACCCTGACAACGACATCCAGAGGACGGCATGAGCGACGATTCCACCAAAGCGGGTCAAGAAAAGCGTCATCACGAAGGCGACGTTGCCTTTATTCAGGCACTGGCCGAACTGCTCAATCGCAACGACCTGACCGAGCTGACCGTCAAGCGGGAATACGACGAAAATGACCGGCTGACCGTCAGCCTGTCGAAACAGATCCGGCAAGCCCCCGCAGTGCAAGCCGCCCCCGTCTTTGCGGCACCGTCTGCGCCTGCCGCCGCGCCTGCCGCTGCAGCGGTCCCCGCCCCGCCAGAGGACCCGGCGAACCTGCCCGGCGCCGTCACCTCGCCCATGGTCGGTACGGCCTATCTTGCGCCCGAACCCGGTGCCACGCCCTTTGTTACCATCGGCCAGCAAGTCAACGAGGGCGACACGCTTCTGATCGTCGAGGCGATGAAGACCATGAACCACATCCCCTCGCCCCGCGCCGGCACGGTCAAGCGCATCCTCGTCGATGACGGCAGCCCGGTCGAATTCGGCGCTCCCCTGATGGTCGTCGAGTGAGCCAGGGCATGTTCGACAAGATCCTGATCGCCAACCGTGGTGAGATCGCGCTACGCGTGATCCGCGCCTGCCGCGAGATGGGCATTGCCTCGGTCGCGGTCCATTCCACCGCCGACGCCGATGCGATGCATGTGCGCATGGCCGACGAATCGGTCTGTATCGGCCCGCCGCCTTCGACCGACAGCTATCTGTCGATGCCAGCCGTCATTTCGGCATGTGAGATCACTGGCGCCCAGGCCATTCACCCCGGCTATGGCTTTCTGTCCGAGAATGCCGGCTTTGTGCAGATGGTCGAAGATCACGGCATCACCTTCATCGGCCCTTCGGCTGAACATATCCGCATCATGGGCGACAAGATCACCGCCAAGGAAACCGCAAAATCCCTGGGTATCCCCGTGGTCCCGGGTTCGGACGGCGGCGTGCCGGATGTCGATTCAGCGCACAAGATCGCGGCCGAGATCGGCTATCCGGTGATCATCAAGGCCACCGCTGGCGGCGGCGGTCGTGGAATGAAGGTCGCCCTGGACGAGGCCGGGCTGGAAAACGCTTTCCGCACCGCCCGAGCCGAAGCCAAGGCCGCCTTCGGCAACGACGAAGTCTATATCGAGAAATACCTGCAGCGCCCGCGCCATATTGAAATCCAGGTCTTTGGCGACGGACGTGGCCGCGCGGTGCATCTGGGCGAACGTGACTGTTCGTTGCAGCGCCGCCACCAAAAGGTGTTTGAAGAGGCACCGGGCCCGGTCATCACGGCTGAGCAGCGCGCGCGCATCGGCGAGATCTGTGCCAATGCCATGGCCAAGCTTGGCTATCGCGGCGCTGGAACCATCGAGTTCCTGTTCGAGGACGGCGAGTTCTATTTCATCGAGATGAACACCCGCCTGCAGGTCGAACATCCGGTGACCGAGGCGATCTTTGGCGTCGATCTGGTGCGCCAGCAGATCCTGGTCGCAGCCGGCGAAGAGATGGAGTTCCGCCAGGAGGATCTGCAGATCCGCGGCCATGCCATCGAAGTGCGGATCAACGCTGAAAAGCTGCCGAACTTTACCCCCTCGCCCGGTACAATCTCTCAATATCATGCCCCCGGCGGTCTGGGCGTACGTATGGATAGCGCGATCTATGACGGCTATCGCATCCCGCCCTATTACGACAGCCTGATCGGCAAGCTGATCGTCCATGGTCGCGACCGGAACGAGGCTTTGGCCCGTCTTGACCGCGCACTTGGCGAATTGATCGTGGACGGGGTCGATACCACGTTACCGTTATTCCGCGCATTGCTTGAAAATCCCGATATCCAAAGCGGCAATTACTCGATCCACTGGCTCGAGCGCTGGCTAAGCGAGATGTCCGGGACCTGAGAGGTCAGGCGATGTGGCGGTGGGCACGAAGGCGCAACCCGATATGACCGGGCAGCTGACGGCCAGAACAATGCTCGCCGCCTATGCGCAAGGGGTATTTCCGATGGCGGATTCCGCCTCGGACCCCCGGCTTTACTGGTTTGATCCAGCCCAACGCGGCATCCTGCCTGTTGGCGGGGTGCATGTCTCGCGCTCAATGCGGCGTTTCTTGCGTCGCTGCGACTGGCATGCAACTTTGAACAACGACTTCGCCGGCGTGGTTGACGGTTGCGCCGACCGGCCCGAAACTTGGATCAACGCCCCTCTCCGCGCGCTTTATCTGGATCTGTTCCGCATGGGCCACGCCCATTCTCTGGAAATCTATACCGGCGATACCTTGATCGGCGGGCTGTATGGGCTGACGTTGGGCGGCGCGTTTTTTGCAGAAAGTATGTTCTCGCGGCGCGAGAATGCCTCAAAAGCTGCGCTGATCTGGATGTCCGTGCATCTGGCGCGCTGCGGCTTTGTTCTGTGGGATACCCAGTACCCTAACCCGCATCTGGCCTCGATGGGGGGGCAGACTATCTCCAGACTTGAATATAGACGGCGCCTCGCCGCAGCTCTGCAAGTTCAGGCAGATATGATCTCGCAGCCCCTGCCTGGGTGTTACGACCTGTTGCAGGAAATCACCCAGACATCATAGCGCGAATCGTCAAGCGCAGACAGCGCAGGGGATGAGGCTACCATCCAGCCTGCAAATACCTGAGCATTCGCGCGCTTGTCGGTGACGGTCAGTTCCGCATAAGCGTCCGAAGTCGGGTCGGCGGCGGGATAGCGGCATTCAGACAGCCTGACCTCAAGCCTGCCGAATTCGGCAACCTGGCCAACTGATAGATCAAAGTCTTCGGTCCGGCCAGTGATCTTGTCGAGGCCACGCAGCAGTGCACCTGTACCCGCCGCAGTTTCAGGCCCACGCGCCTGATCGGCAGCGCGCTGACGCTCAGCCGCCGAGGGCTCGGCCGGGACGACAGCAGCAGGATCATCGCTGAAGGCCGGGTCGATCATCAACTGCTCATCCTCACCCTGCCCCTCGTCCTCCTGAGCAAAGACAGGGCCAGCGATGAACAGAAGGCAGAGACAGGCACGGGTCAGAAGGTCATTCATTGTTCGTCATCCGCAGTTTGCGCATCGACAAATTTCATCATCAGCGAGATCAGGCTGACAGCGCCCTGCACATCCTCGATCTCGGCCCCCGGAGGCAGATCATCCGGTGCGCCGCCCGGCTGCAATTCGATATAGGCACCGCCAAGCAGCCCGTCCGACTGTATCAGTGCCGCACTGTCACTAGGCAGACGAATGCTTTCTGGCAGTCTCAACCGCGCCTCAGCAAGGTAAGTCTGGGAGTCGAGCTCAATCCCGGCAACCCGTCCGACCCGCACCCCAGCAACCCGAACATCGGTACCGACCTCAATGCCGCTGACATTCGGAAAGGCCGCGCGCAGTTCATACCCACCGCCAAGCCCTGACGTTCGGCCGCCCGATGTGGACCAGATAAGAAAGCCGGCCGCTACGGCCAGAACGGCCGCGCCAACCCAAAGCTCGGCCCGTTCAGCGGCGCTCACCATCGGTTTACTCAGGCTGCCAAGCGTCGTAGTCGCGGCGCGCGGCCGGCTCAGCACGGTACAGCGAACCCGCCGGATGATAAGCCTCAACTGTACCGGTCTGGTTCGGCTGATGCGGTTTTTCCCATGATTTATGGGCCAGAGGCTCTTGTGTCGGAGGCTGCTTGTAGGTGTGGTGCAGCCAGCCATGCCATTCAGGGGAAATCCGGCTTGCCTCGGATTCACCGTTATAGATGACCCAGCGACGCTTACCGTCGCGGGACTGGTAGTAGATGTTGCCCTGATCGTCCTCGCCGACCTTCTCGCCGTAAAGCTTGGTCCAGACCTGAGTGTTGATGGTCTGGCTGTTCCACCAGGTCAGAAAGCGCAGGAGAAGCGACATGGGTTTGGACCTCATCAAATCGATCTGTCAGAGATATGGCGCAAGATGCGGTGAAGGTCCAGAGATGCTTGCCCGTTCCAGTCGATCTCGAAGCAAATCAATGCAGTAATTTGTACGTAATCGCTGCTTGCACCGTCCATGCTGGTGGATATTCGCCAGGACCTGCGCCAGATCTGGAACGTCCTGCGAAAACTGCCATTTCATCGCTAGCCGCGCCATCAGCGGGGATGAAATAGAACAATGGTCTGAAAATCCCGTCATCCACTGGGCAGTGTTCCCATAAACAAGGTTCATCTTATTGGCGGTGCGTGATTCAATCTCCTTGAAAGGAGGTTACCATGCGCCGTCACGAATTGAGCGACGAAGAATGGGCTATCATCGCACCTCTCTTGCCGGCCAATAGCCGTGGAATTGAACGTGTCGACAACCGCCGGGAGATCAACGGCAATCTGTGGCGTTTCAGGACCGGTTCGTCCTGGCGAGATGTGCCGGAGCGTTATGGTCCACGCACGACGCTTTACAATCGGTTCTCCCGCTGGGGCGTAAAGCGGGTGTCTGGGATCGCCTTCTGGACGCGGTTTCAAAGCGTTACGATAGAGATATCGTCATGATCGACAGCTCTTACATTCGCGTTCACCAACATGGTGCCAATGCTAAAAAGGGGGCTCTGCCGATCCTTGCATGGGGCGTTCTCACGGTGGCCTGACGACGAAAATTCATGCTCTCGTTGATGCAGATGGCCGACCGGTTCGCCTGGAACTCACAGCTGGTCAGGCTGCGGATGCGCCAGCTGCTCAGCGATCTGCAGCCCGGCACAACGATCCTGGCCGACAAGGCATATGATACCGACGCAATTCGTAACTTCGCCAGGCAACGCAAATGCAGGGCGAACATTCCTGCAAAAGCCAATCGAAAGCAGACATTCAACTTCAACCCCAGAGTCGACCATCAGCGCAATCTCGTGGAACAGTTCTTCAACCGTATCACGCAGATGCGGGGCCTTGCGACGCGATACGACCGACGTGCCGACGACTATCTCGCCGCCCTCCAGCTTGCCGCGACGAGGATATGGATTAACTCAGCTAATGAGTCCGCGTCCTAGTCACCTGAATCTAGAGTTCGGCACATAGATTTTGCTGTGTTTTCTGGGAGAAGCGTTTGACGGATGCGAGGATTTCGTCGGCAGATTTGACCCATCGATAGGGCTTGGGGTTTTCGTTGTGCGCGTCTATGAAGGCGGCGATATCGGCCTCCAGGTCTGCGGTGGAGCGGTGGACACCCCGTTGCAGTTGCTTGCGCGTCAGTTCCGCGAACCAGCGCTCCACCTGGTTGATCCAACTCGCCGAGGTGGGTGTGAAATGCACATGCCAATGCGGGCGCCGGGCGAGCCAGGCCTTGATTTTGGATGTCTTGTGGGTGGCGTAGTTGTCCATCACCAGATGCACATCCTGTCCTTGCGGCAAGGTTGCATCGATCCGCTTCAGGAAGTCTCGGAACTCGGTCGCCCGGTGCCGCTTGTAGCATTTGCCGATCACCGCCCCTGTGGCGATATCGAGTGCTGCAAGCAGCGAGGTCGTGCCGTGGCGGATATAGATAGCTATGGGTTCTCCGCTCGGCGACACCCGGCGCCATCGGCAACACCGGCTGTTCCCGATCCAGCGCCTGAATCTGGGATTTTTCGTCCACGCACAGCACGATGGCCCGGTTCGGCGGGGCCATGTAAAGGGCGACGATATCCTGCACCTTGTCGACGAACAGCGGATCGGTGGAAAGCTTGAAGGTCTCACTGCAATGTGGCTGCAGGCCGAAGGCGGCCCAGATCCGGCGGATCGTGGTGTGCGACAGGCCCGTCACCGCGGCCATCGAGCGGATCGACCACTGGGTGGCGTCCTTCGGCGTGGTGTTCAGCGTCCGTTCGATGATCTCGGCCACCTGGTCGTCCGATACCGTGCGGGGCCGGCCGGACGATATTCGTCGGTCAATCCCTCGATCCGGTCCCTGACGAACCGTCTGCGCCACTTGCCGACGGTATGCTCATGCACTCCGGGCCGCGCGCCGACCTCCTTGCTTTGCAGCCCTTCCGCGCAGAGCAGAACCATCCGGCACCGGGCCGACAGCGACCGCGTGGCCTGGTGACGCCGGACATGCGCCTCGAGAAAGTCGCGTTCATCGGCACTCAGAACCACCTCGCCCGCCACTCGGCCAACCATATCATCCCTCCGAAATCGGAGGGGTCAATGATATGAACTACAGTTCCAGATGACTAG
>NZ_JAFL01000019.1:0-66877 GCF_019633685.1 Paracoccus sp. J56 | reverse complement strand
GGTCAGGTCAGCGACTACATTGGCGCGCGGGCATTGTTGAGCAGCCTGCCGGATGTCGATTGGTTGCTCGGGGATCGCGGCTATGACGCCGACTGGTTCAGAGAAGCATTGAAAGACAAGGGGATACGGGCGTGTATCCCTGGTCGAAAACAGCGGAAGATGACGGTGAAGTACGACAAGCGCCGATACAAACGGCGCAACAGGATCGAGATCATGTTCGGCAGGCTCAAGGATTGGCGGCGTGTGGCAACCCGATATGACAGATGCCCAAAGGTCTTCCTCTCAGCCATCGCCCTCGCCGCAATCGTCATTTATTGGTTATGAGTCCTGACCCTAGCCACAGTCCAGTTTTCATCTGCCGCAGATCCTCTGACACAAACTCCCCGGGCAGGTTCTGATAGCACACTGGACGTAGAAACCTGCGGATCGCCATGGTGCCGGCCGAGGTCGCGCCAAAGTTCGTCGAGGTCGGATATGGGCCGCCGTTAACCATGACATCACAGACCTCGACGCCAGTTGGAAAGCCATTCACCAGTACCCTGCCCGCCTTGCACTCAAGGATCGGCAGCAGACGCTGCGCATGGGGCAGATCGGCGCCATCCATATGCAGGCGGTCAATTGCCCCTCAAGGCCACGCGCCAGAGTCAGCATCTCGTCCAGATCGCACACCAGCACGATCAGACCCAAGGGACCAAAAACCTCCTGGCCAAGCGCCGGGTCGGCGAGAAGTTCCGAAACTCTCGTTTCGTAAAGGTTAGGCCCTGCCTCGCGGCCAGCAGCATCAGAAGTCACAAGTGGCCTGACTGCATTGCGGCTGTCGAGCACCGGGTTACCGCAACGATAGGCCTCGGCAATGCTCTCGGTCAGTATGACCTGAGGATCTACCTGTCCCGGCGCCGCACGGATGGCTGCGGCGAAACGGTCGGTATCGGGACCCTCAACCACAACGGCGATGCCGGGATCAGTACAAAACTGGTCTGCCCCCTCCCGGCTAGGCTACCGGTACTGATCAGCGGATGCTGGACCAAGGCCGCGCCCGTCTGATGCTCCGCCCCCTGGATCAGACTGAATATACCCGGATGCATCCCGGATTTTGTAATGGCTGCACGAATCTCATCTGCAACAATCTCGGCGGTGCCGGGACCACCGGGCATCCGGTGGTAGAGGCCAAGGCGGTGTCGCCACCAGCGGTCGAGAAAGCCAGCGGCAAGTTCGAAGCACCGAACACTGCCACTGGCCCGATCGGGCGCTGGATCAGCCGCAGATCCGGGCGGGGCGCAGGCTGACGGTCGGGCAGCGCCGGGTCATGGCGTCGATCAAGGTAATCGCCCTTTGCGAATATGGCTCACGAACATCCGCAGCTGGCCGGCGGTGCGGCCACGCTCACCCTGCAGCCGCGCCCCGGGCAAGCCGGTTCCGCGGTTCCAGATCCGGGTGATCGCTTCGGCACAAGCCTTGATCTCATCAGCGATGATTTCGAGAAAGGTCGCCCTCACCTCGCGACTGGTCCAGCCAGAGGGCCAAAACGCATCCTCAGCCGCCTGCACCACCTGATTGACCAGATCAACACTGCCTTGCGAAAACTCATGCACCGGACCATCAACCGGCGCGTTGTGAAAGCGCCGGTCCAAGCCAATCCTTTCCCCCGCGATCAGATCGCCTGCCATGGGCGAAAAGCCCATATCAATATCCTTAAAATTCAAATTCTTTCACGGAATTCCTGCGACCCAACATGAAGGCGTCAGCGACCAGAACCAGCGGTGACAGATCGACATCACACGCTGACCCGGCGACCAGTTCAGCCATATGGGCATATAGCGCGGGATATTCGCCCATGATGCTCATCTGCCCCCCGGCAGGCTGGCCGTTGATTTCAAGCACATTGCCGCCCATGCGTAGGGCGAGCGTACCGCTGTCAGTCTCGAATTCCATATCCCAGGTCTGCGGCCCCTCTTGCCGAAAGTCGAAATCGGCGGAAATTCCCTGAGACAAGCTTAGCCGTGCAGCGATGGGCGCCTGACGGTTGGCAGGAAAATCAAGCTCTGCGCTCAGCACCCTTGCCGGCTGCGGCAGGATTTCGGTCAGGATAGACAGTGCGTTGACGCCGGGATCGAAAACTCCCATGCCTCCTGCGGCAAAGATCCAGTCCTGACCGGGATGCCATTTACGCACATCCTCGCGCCAGATGATGCGGCCGCCACGTATCTTGCGCCCGGAAAGCCAGACTTTTGCCGCCGCTACGGCCTGTGCCGCCCGCGAATGCCATGAGGCAAACAGCGTCACCCCTTGCGCAAGGGCGAGGTCGTGCAGCGCATGAACCTCGGCTATCGTCGCGCCGGGCGGCTTTTCCAGCATCACATGCCGGCCCGCGCGCAAGGCAGCGCAGGCCGCTGCAAAGCGCGGCACCGGAGGCAGGCAAAGCGACACCACCCCGATGTCCGGCCGGGCTGCAAGCAGATCCTCGATCTGTACGAAATTCTCGACCCCATCGACGCGGCCATGCCGTGAGACCGTGGCAGAAAGCCGCCACTCAGAAGATGAAGATATGGATGGAACATGCTGATCCTGAGCGATTTTTCCAATCCCGACAAGCGCGATCTTTCGCATCAATGGCTGTCCTTTCCAACCTCGCGGCCCCTGCAGCCGCGCAGGAAATCGAAATCAGCCCCGGTATCGGCTCCCCCGACATGCTCATGGAATAGCTGCGCATACCCGCCCTGCGGATGCGGCGCGGGGCTTTGCCAGACGGCCAGCCTGCGCTCGATCTCTTCCTGCGGGACGTCCAGATGCAGGCGACGGTTCGGCACATCAAGCTCGATCATGTCACCGTTGCGGACGATGGCCAAAGGCCCCCCCCGCGCCGCCTCGGGCGAAACATGCAGCACCACCGTACCATAGGCCGTACCCGACATGCGCGCGTCCGAAATCCGTACCATGTCCGTGATCCCCTTGCGCAGCACCTTGGGCGGCAGGCCCATGTTGCCAACCTCGGCCATGCCTGGATAGCCGCGCGGACCGCACATCTTCAGCACCATGACGCAGGTTTCGTCGATATCGAGTGCCTCGTCATTGATGCGCGCCTTGTAGTCGTCGATATCCTCAAAAACCACGGCGCGACCACGATGGCGCATCAGATGCGGACTGGCGGCCGAAGGTTTAAGCACCGCGCCATCCGGAGCAAGGTTGCCCCGCAGGACGGCGATGCCGCCCTGATCTGTCAGCGGGTGTTCAGCAGGCAAGATGACCTCTTCGTTCCAGTTCCGCACATCTTTGACCTCATCCCAGACTGAACGGCCCGAGACAGTCAGCGCCTCCTGATGCAACAGGCCAGCCTCTCCCAAACGCTTAAGAACTACAGGTAAACCACCGGCATAAAAGAATTCTTCCATCAAGTACTGGCCGGACGGCATCAGGTTCACGATGGTCGGAACGTCGCGGCCAAGCCGGTCCCAATCGTCCAGCGTCAGATCGACCCCGACCCGACCAGCCAGCGCCAGAAGGTGGATCACCGCATTGGTCGATCCGCCAATCGCGCCATTGGTACGGATCGCGTTCTCAAAGGCCTCACGGGTCAGGATATCGCTGGGCTTAAGGTCGTCCTTGACCATCTGGACGATCCGACGCCCGGTCAGTTGCGCCATGACGCGGCGGCGCGAATCCACGGCGGGGATCGCAGCATTGCCCGAAAGGGCCATCCCCAGCGCCTCGGCCATACTGGCCATGGTCGAGGCTGTGCCCATGGTGTTGCAGGTCCCTGAGGAACGGCTCATCGCGGCCTCGGCCTCAAGGAATTCCTCCTGCGTCATCTCGCCGGCTTTGACCGCCTCGCTGAATTTCCACAGATGCGTGCCCGAGCCGATCCTCTCGCCCCGGAACCAGCCGTTCAGCATCGGCCCGCCGGTGACAACGATCGAGGGGATATCAGTCGAGGCAGCCCCCATCAGCAAGCTGGGCGTGGTCTTGTCACAACCGACCATCAGCACCGCGCCGTCGATGGGCTGGCCGCGCATCGCCTCTTCGACAGCCATGGCGGCAAGATTGCGATACATCATCGCGGTCGGACGATAGGTGTTTTCGCTTGCTGAAAAGACCGGAACCTCGACGGGAAAGCCCCCGGCCTCCCACACGCCGGCTTTCACCTTTTCGGCCAGATCGCGCAGGTGACCGTTACAGGGTGTCAGATCAGACCAGGTGTTGAGAATGCCAATGACCGGACGTCCGTCAAAAATATCATGGGGATAGCCCTGATTCTTTAACCAGCCGCGATGATAGATGGTGTCACGGGAATTGCCGCCATACCAATGTTGGGAACGCAGCCTACGCGGCCAGGGGGCGGGAGTGAAAGACTTGGACATCAAAGCACCTCGACACAGGTCAGGGGTTCGCTACGCTGATCCAGTGCCAGCGGATTGCGCAGCGCGAGACCAAGTGCCGGGGCCTCGATCTCGAACACATCGCCTGCGCGGCAGCGAATATCATCGGCGAAGGACAGGGTCGCAGTGCCAAAGAAATGCACATGCACATCACCCGGCTGACGGAAAAGCGCGTATTTAAAGTGATGATGTTCAAGGTTGGCGATGCTATGGGACATATTCGCCTCTCCTGACAGAAAGGGTTTTTCCCACAGGGCCGAACCGCCCCGCAGAATACGGCTCATGCCCTCGACATGCCGGGGCAGATCGCCAAGCAGGATCTCGGGACCAAAGCTGGCCGGGCGCAGTTTGGAATGGGCAAGCCACAGGTAATTCCCCCGCTCGGTCACATGGTCCGAGAATTCGTTGCCAAGCGCAAAGCCAAGGCGAAAGGGCCGGCAATCCGGACCGATCAGATAAAGGCCGGCAATCTCGGGCTCTTCGCCCGCGTCCAGCGCAAAGGCGGGCGCGGTCAGGGGCGCGCCAGGCACGGCCAGCGCATGGCCGTTGCCCTTGTAGAACCATTCAGGCTGCACCCCCGGTTCATCCGGCGCGGGCTTTCCGCCTTCCAGACCCATGCGGAACATCTTCATACTGTCCGTGATATCGGCTGCATCAATTGCCGCACCATGCATGGCATCGCGCGCCGCTGCCGAACCAAGATGCGTCAAGCCTGTGCCGCTGACATGCAAATGCGCCGGATCGGGATGGTCGAGCGGTAGCAGAACCCGCCCCTCGGCCAGCGCGGCAACCAGATCTACCGCGGCACCCTGTCCACGGCTTTCAGCTTCGGCCGCGAGGCTGTGTCTGGCAGCGATGGCGGCCAAGGCCAGATCGCGGGTGCTTTCCGCCCCCGGCACCAGATGTGCCTGATCCTGACGGCGCAGAGCAACGGCCCGGCTGCCATCAGGCAGAATTAGTTGAGACAGATACATGCTATGGCCCTCGCTGCGATCGATCAGAGCGGGGTACCGCCGGCATTTTGCAAGGCATCTCCTCCCACCGGGCAACCGTTCCCCTCTGACGGCTTGCGAATGATCCAGCCATGAAATTACATAATGGTAAAATTACTTCGTCTTCCATTTGCATATCGGATCTGTTATGTCATTACCTCCTGCCCGCCTGATGTTGAAACCTGCCCAACTGCGGCTGATCCAGCAGATCGCCGAAACTGGCCAGTTACAGATGGCGGCCGAACGTATTGGCATGACCCAACCCGCCGCCTCGCGTATGCTGGCCGAGATCGAAAACCAGGTCGGTGCCCAGCTTTTCCTGCGCCAGCCCAAGGGCATGGAACCGACCGAGATCGGGCGCGCCGTCCTGCGCCGCGCACGCGTCATCCTGCGCGAGATGTTCAGCATGGCCTCGGACGTGCAGGCGCTGCGCAACGGCTTTGGCGGCGCCTTGCGGGTGGGCGCGGTGACCGGGCCTGCGGTCGGCTATCTCGTTTCGGCCATCCGCGAGATCAAGCAAGGTGCCCCCGATGCCGAGATCACCGTTGATGTCATGCCTTCGCGCGAGCTGTTGCAACATCTGGCGGCCGGAGAAATGGATTTCGTCCTTGCCCGTATCCTGCCGGAATTCGACAGCCGCGACTTCAACATCCTGCCGATGCGGGATGAAAAGGTGGCTTTTCTGGTTCGCTCGACCCACCCGCTAAGCCGCGCCGCCCCGGTGACACTGACCGAGCTTTGCGAACAGGAATGGATCATGCAGCAACGCGGCGCACCGATCCGCGAGGCGACGCTTTCCGCCTTTGCCGATGTTGGCCTGCCCGAACCGCGCAATATCGTCAACAGCCCCTCGTTGCTGCTGACCATCGCCTATCTTGCGCAAAGCGACGCGGTCGCGCCCATGTCCGAAGAGGTGGCCGAACTTCTGATCCGCCCTCCGGTCGGCGCGGGTTTTGCGGTCTTGCAGGTCCCGCATGAAATCCGGGTCTCGCCCTATTACCTGCTGGACCTCAGACGCCGCCCGCTGTCGCCTCTGGCGATGCGGCTACGAGAAAAGCTGGTCATGCTGTCAGAAAGCCCGGTGCGCGACACCTTTGGCCAAGGCGGCTAGTACCCTAAGCACTCTCGGCAGCAAGCTTCAGCCCCAGCCCTGCAAAACAGGCGGCAAAGGTGCGGTGCAGCCAGTTCATCGCCCTTTCGCTGTGCAAAAGGTGCTGCCTGCCCCGCGCCGCCAGTGCGGCATAGCCCAGAAAGACCACAAAGGTCATCAGCGTAAAGCCCAGCCCCAACTCGAACAGCAGGCTGATCGGGCTGCCTGCAGGGACGAATTGCGGGATGAAAGCTACAAAGAACAGCGGCAATTTCGGGTTAAGGATATTAAGCGCCACCCCGCGCCAGACCAGCGCCCTACGCGACTGAGGCGCTGAGGGGCGCAGCGACAACCCACCCCTATCCTTCAACACCGACCAGGCCATCCACAGCAGATACGCAACGCCTGCATATTTGATCGTCTGAAAGATAACGGCGCTGGTATGCAGGATCGCGGCAAGCCCCGCCATGGCGATGACCAGATGGATCACCGTGGTGATCGTGCATCCGGCCGCGGCCCAGAACCCTGCCCTCATCCCCCCTCCAAGGGTCGCGGACAGGGTATAGACCACGCCAATTCCCGGCGAAACGCAGATGACAAAGATGGTCAGAAGATATTCAAGGCTCACGCTTCAGGTTCCTCCACCCGGATTAAGCCGGGATTAAAGGAACTTCGGCCTCGCGCAAACACACAAGCACGCCGTTGCGCAAAGGTCCCGGCGCCGCGCTGTGGGTGCGGCACCGGGCAATGGTCAGGCGTTTTGCAGGCTGGGTTCGTCCCGGCTTTGCAAAACAGCCTTGTCCGTCTGGCCAAGGATCTGCGAGGTGACCGTGCCCGCCGTCATCGAACCCGAAACGTTCAGCGCCGTCCGGCCCATGTCGATCAGCGGTTCGACCGAGATCAGCAGCGCCACCAGCGTCACGGGCAGGCCCATGGCCGGCAGGACGATCAGCGCCGCCATGGTCGCACCCCCACCGACCCCGGCTACCCCGGCCGAGGACAAGGTGACAATGGCCAAAAGCGTCATGATCCAGCCCGGATCAAGCGGGTTGATCCCGACTGTCGGCGCCACCATCACAGCCAGCATGGCCGGATAAAGCCCGGCGCAGCCGTTCTGGCCAATGGTCGCCCCGAATGACGCCGAGAACGAGGCGATCGTTTGCGGCACGCCCAAACGGCGGGTCTGGATCTCGACGTTCAGCGGGATGGTCGCGGCACTTGACCGGCTGGAAAAGGCAAAGGTCAGCGCCGGCACGATCTTGCGGAAAAACACCAGCGGGTTCACCCCGGTCAGGCTCAGCAGCACAGCATGCACGACAAACATGATCCCCAGCCCCAGATAAGAGGCAACGACAAATTTGCCGAGGTTCAGGATGTCGCTGGCATTCGAGGTTGCCGCCATCTTGGTCATCAGCGCCATGACGCCATAGGGGGTCAGCACCATGATCAGCCGCACCAGCTGACCGATCCAGGCTTGCAGGATGTCGATCAGGTTCAGAAGGCTGCGTCCCTTTTCCTCGTCACGGCGCACCAGGCGGATCGCGGCGACGCCAAGGAAGGCCGCAAAAACCACCACCGCGATGATCGAGGTCGGGTTCGCCCCGGTCAGATCAGCAAAGGGGTTCTTGGGGATAAAGGACAGCAGCAGCTGCGGCACCGTCAGGTCGGCAACCTTGGGCGCATAGTTCGTCTCAAGCGCCGCCAGCCGGGCGGTTTCGGCCGCACCTTGCGTCAGCCCTTCGGCTGTCAGACCAAAGGCCAGCGCCATGACGACACCGACAAAGGCGGCGATCGCCGTGGTGATCAGAAGCGTGCCCAGCGTCAGGACCGAGATCCGCCCCAGCGCCGAGGCATCGTAAAGCCTCGACACCGCGCTGAGGATCGCGGCAAAGACCAGCGGCATCACCACCATCTGCAACAGCTGCACATAGCCGTTGCCGACCACGTTGATCCAGTCGATCGTGGTTTTCAGCACCGGTGCGCCGTTGCCATAGACAAGTTGCAGCCCGATCCCGAACAATGTGCCAAGGATAAGGCCGACAAAGACCCGCACCGACAGCGACAGCCGCCCGCCTTGCAGGCGGACCAGCACCACGATCAGCGCGGCAAAGATCAGTAGATTGACAAGAACGGTTGCCATCGCGTGTCTCCGGCAATTTCAGATTGAGTCATCAAGCCATAACCGAACCGCAACGTATAGAGACGACCGTTGCAAAACGGTCCTGCGTTGCCGACATGTCCCTGTCGCGGCGGTCGTCCGGGCCGGATCCGGCAAGGGGGCAGCCATAGCCCGCCGCAGCACAATATTCAATCTGTTTTTGATTCTGTATATAGATATTGCAGATTATTACTTACTGCCCTGCCGGTTAATCTGCGCCCGCCGATGCCCTCTTTGAGATTTTTTCGCCCTATGGCTCGGCCCGTTTCCCGGTGATCCGGCCCATCGCAACAGCAAGGCAGGCCATGCACAAGCTTTCGCCCCAGATTGTCGCGCGCTTATTGCGCCAGCGGATGCATAGGCAATGACCAAAGACCGGAACGCAACCCTGCGACTGCTTATCGTGGTGGCATTGGTCGGGCTGGCGTTACGGCCCTTTCTGACCGGCGTCGGCCCCGTGACCGCGCCGATGCGGGCCGAAACCGGCCTGTCCCTGCAGGGACTGTCGGCGCTGACACTGGTGCCGATCCTGCTGATGGGCGCGGGGGCGTTCTTTGGTCCGGCCATACTGGCAAGGCTGGGGGCGAAACGCGCCACCGTTCTTGCGCTGGTCATTCTGGGCTTCGGTTCCGGGCTGCGGCTGGTGGCCCATTCGACCTTTGACCTTCTTGGCTCGGCAGTGCTGCTTGGCCTTGGCGCGGCGGGCGCGCAGGCTGCCTTTCCCGCCATCATCAAACGCGAATTCCAACAGGGGCTGAACCTCGCCATGGGGCTTTACGCCTCGATGATGATGGGCGGCGGCGCATTTGGCGCACAGGCCGCGCCGCTGATCGCGGCATGGTCTGGCAGCTGGAGGCTGGCGCTTGGCTGGCTTGCCGTGCCCGCCCTGATGACAGCCCTGCTGGCCGCGCTTGTCCTGCCGTCCGAAAAGCGCCAACCGCGAGAGGGTCGCCAACGGCTGGCCCATTGGCTGCGCCTGCCCCGGGTCTGGCTGCTTATGGCCTGTTTCGGGCTTATCAACGGGGGATACTCATCCTCGGTCGCGTGGATTTCGCCTACCTTTCAGGAACTAGGCTGGTCAGCCGGAGCAAGTGGCGGACTGCTCGCCCTGCTTGCCGTCGGACAGGCAGTTTCGGCGCTGCTGATCCCGGCACTCGCCAACCGCTCACGCGACCACAGGCCGTGGCTGGCGCTTTGCCTTGCAATGCAGATCATCGGCTTTGCCATGCTGATCCTGCGCCCCGAGGCCGCGCCGCATATGGTCACCTTTATGCTGGGCGCGGGGCTTGGCGGGTGTTTCTCGCTGATGATGATTGTCGCGCTGGACCATCTGCCTGGTCCGGCCGAGGCCGGAACGTTGGCAGCCCTGATGCAGGGCGGAGGCTTTCTGCTCGCCGCGCTGCCACCATGGGTGCTGGCCCTGCTGCATGATTTGACGGGCAGCTTCACCGCTGGCTGGGCGCTGCATCTTGCCGCTGTGCTGGTGGTGTCGGTGCTGATCCTTGCCCTGTCGCCCGCAGACTATGGCAAGGCCATGCAACGCCTTGACGTTCCGGCCGGCCCCGCCGGGGATGCCGCGCCCGCCGAATAAAAGTTTCAACAGGAGGAGAAACCCATGCAAACCATCACCAGGCTGGATCAAGCCGACGCGCGCCTGCTTGTCGAAGGGGCCGAAGCCCATGCCCGCACCATCGGCGTCCCCATGTGCATCGCCGTCACCGATGAAAGCGGCCAGCTTTTGGCTTTTTCGCGCATGGACGGGGGCAAGGTGACATCAGCCACCATTGCCGTAGACAAGGCCTTTACTGCCGCAGCGGCTCGTAAAGCCACCCATGAATATGGCGCAGCCAGCCAGCCCGGCGCGCCAGCCTGGGGCATTTTCTCGGCTATCGGCGGGCGGCTGACGGTCGTGGGCGGTGGGCTGCCAGTTGAACACGAAGGCCAGACGGTCGGCGGGATCGGCGTATCATCAGGGACGCCCGATCAGGATCAGTCTGTCGCCCAGGCCGGTATCGACCACTGGCGGGCCCATCGCGCCTAAGGTTGTGGAAGCGCATCCGCCGCGACCCTGCAGGATCGGGGCGGATGCAGGTTCGGTCCTAGCGCGGGCCGGGCTTACCCGAACGGGTCCCGGGCTTCGGACGGGCACGGAAGGGCTTATCTTCCCCCTTGCCCTGCCAGCCACCCTCGGCGCGGTGCGAGCGGAAACCGGCGGCGCGTCTGGGCCGTCCCTCGGCGCCGTCATCGCGGGCCGATCCGCCATGAGACTTGAAGCCCGCCGATTTGGAGCCAGCCTTGGGACCGGGTTTCGCGGAGGTCTTATGAGCCAGCTTCTTTTCACTGCTCCAGCGTGCCTTGCGCGGTGCCTCGGCTGCCTCGGCCTGCGGCGCAGGCGCATTGCGCGTAACTGGCTCTGACGCGACAGGTTCAGGACGAAGCGGCGGTTTTGCCCCGGCTTTAGCCTTGGCACGCGGGCGCAGTTCCTGCGGCTCGGCGTAGGGGGCGCGGGGGGAATGTGCCCGTTCTGGTCCTCGTTCCTGGCTGCGATCCTGTCCACGGTGCGGCTTTTTCACCCGGGCAGCAGGAACATCGAAAACCGGCTCGCCCTCAATGCGGCGCATGGTCAGGCCGGGCTCAAGTTCGGTCCGTTCGCCAAAATTATCGGCGACAGCTGCCGCGATTTGTACAAAGGTCTGTTCGGTCTTGACCCGGATCGCGCCAATCGCGTCACGGGTGATATCCCCGGCCTCGCAGATCTTGGGCAACAACCAGCGCGCCTCGGCCCGACCGGAATGGCCGACCGAAAGCAGGAACCATACCGCCGGGCCAAACTCTCCACGCTCCCGCGGGGCCGAAGGCGCCGGCACGACGTTTTCCGACAGTTCCTCGGGCGCCGGACGCCCTTCGCGCCACAGTCTCACAAAGGCCGAGGCAACCTGTTCCGCACCAAACCGGTCAAGCAGCGCAGAGGCCAGCGCGGCTTCGTCGCCCGGCGCTTCGCCCAGCGCGGGATGATCCGTCATCCGCTCATCATCGCGCGCCTGCACTTCCTCGGCCGAAGGGGCCTTGCCCCATTCCGCGACCAGCCGCGCACGCTGCAACAGCCGCTGAGCGCGCTTGTACTCCGAAGACGGCACAATCAGCACCGAGGTCCCCTTGGCCCCTGCCCGTCCGGTCCGGCCCGAACGATGCAAAAGCGTGTCCGGGTTGGTTGGCAGATCGGCATGAATCACCAGTTCAAGCCCCGGCAGGTCGATGCCGCGCGCGGCAACATCGGTAGCGATACAGACCCGCGCCCGCCCGTCACGCAGCGCCTGCAAGGCGTGGCTGCGTTCCTGCTGGGACAGCTCGCCCGACAGTGCCACGACCTTGAAGCCGCGATTGCCCATCCGCGCCAGCAGATGGTTCACATTAGCCCGGGTCTTGCAAAAGATGATCGCGCGGCTCGCCTCATAATAGCGCAGCGTGTTAAAGATCGCGTGCTCACGGTCGCGAGCCGCCACGGACAGGGCGCGATATTCGATATCGCCGTGCTGGCGCGCCTCGCCCATGGCCTGAATGCGCAGCGCATCGCGCTGGAAATCGCGCGCAAGCTGTTCAATAGCCGGAGGCACGGTTGCCGAAAACAGCAGCGTGCGGCGGCTGGCCGGCGCGCTGCCCAGGATAAATTCCAGGTCCTCGCGAAAGCCGAGGTCCAGCATCTCATCGGCCTCGTCCAGAACGCAGGCGGCAAGTCCGCTCAGATCCAGCGACCCGCGTTCGATATGATCGCGCAGGCGGCCGGGCGTGCCGACGACGATATGCGCGCCACGCTCAAGCGCCCGGCGCTCGGTGCGGTAATCCATCCCGCCAACGCAAGTGGCGATCCGCGCCCCGGCCTGGGCATAAAGCCAGCCAAGTTCGCGCGCCACCTGCAAGGCCAGTTCACGCGTGGGGGCAATCGCCAAAGCCAACGGCTGGCTGACATCGGGAAGGCTGTCGCCGTCAAGAATATCGCCCGCCATGGCAAGGCCAAAGGCCACGGTCTTGCCCGACCCGGTCTGGGCCGAGACCAGCACATCGCGTCCCCGCGCCTCGGGCTCAAGCGCCGCTTGTTGTACAGAGGTAAGGCTGGCATAGCCCTTGGCCGCCAGCGCCGCGGCCAGAGGCGCGGCAATATCATGTTCGTTCATCTTCTTCGCCAGAAAGGGGATGCGCAGCATCCGGGTGAAAGGCACCATCCCCTTTGCGGTCAGACCCCAGCCTTGGGTCGCCGGCCCGGAATGCAGAGCCAAGCTGCCCCCATAGCCGCCCCTGCCCCGCAAGTCAAAGCGAAACTCGGAAGCCGGTCTTTGACGTCAGGGCAGCGGCGGCTCTTTTTGGGTCGGCACGCCCGGGTCGTGACCAAGACAGCGACGCACCTCGGTCAGAAACAGTTGCAGTGCCGGGACCGGGTCGCGATGGTGATAGACGATATAGACCTCGGACACCGGGGGGTTGGGCCGGATCGGCAGAAATGTCAGCGGCCCGGCCGTCAGCCGTGCAATTCCCGCCGGCACGATGCTGACACCAAAGCCCGCAACGATCAGGCTGGGGATTGATTGCGCGTCAACGACCTGTTGCGAAACCTGCGGCCGATAGCCCGAAGCGATGATGCAGGACATGACATAGGCCGCGAAATCCGAGCTTTCGGGTCGCAGCACCACATGCTGATCCTCGCGCAGATCGTCGATCGACACACAGGTGCGTCCGGCCAGCCTATGGTCGCTGCGCACCAGCGCCATCATCTCTTCCCGCCAGCCGTATTCATAGGCCAGCTCATCATCACGCGGCACCGAGCGGTTAAAGCTGACATCCGTGCGCCGGCTCAAAACCTCGGTCAATTGAGTCGCCGGCGTCTGCTCATGAACACGCAACGTGATTCGTGGATGCAGGCGCGCAAACTGGGCCAGAAGCTCGGACAGGCCGCCGCGTAAAATCGAACCAGTTGCCCCGATTTCCAGCAATCCGTCCTGGCCGCGTTGAATTTCCCGGATCTCATGCAGGCTGCGTTCATATTGATCCAGCATGTTGCGCGCACGCGGCAGAAACAGCTCTCCGGCACGTGTAAGCGCCACTTTGCGGCTGGTGCGGCTGATGAGCTCGGCGCCAACTTCACGCTCAAGTGTCTGAAGTTGCGTGCTTAATGGCGGCTGCGACATATTCAGCCTACGGGCTGCCCGGGTAAAGTTCAGCTCTTCGGCCAGAACGACAAAGCAGCGGAGTTGGCGCATTCTCATAGCGTCACCGTATAGATCACTAATAAATCAATATTAGACACGGATGTGACATTCGCCAACTATTGATCAAATAGGGGGCCTGTCTCGGCCTGCATGTTGCCCGATGCGAGTGAGGACGCATCCGGCATGTGCTGGCCGCGGCGCACCTCTTCCGTCACAGGGGGGAACGGAAACACATGCCAAAATGGTCCAGGTCCTTGTTTGGACAGGTTTGCGTGGCGCTGGTGCTGGGGGTCATCGCCGGCTTTTTCGCGCCTGAATTCGCAGCCAAGATGAAGCCGCTCGGGGACGGGTTCATCAAACTTATCAAGATGCTGATCCCCGTCATCGTCTTTTGCGTCGTCGTGCATGGCATCGCCAGCGCGGGTGACCTGAAAAAAGTCGGCAAGGTCGGCATTCGCGCCATCATCTATTTCGAGGTCATCACCACGATCGCTCTCGCCCTTGGCATCGCGATTGCCTACCTCTTTGGTCCCGGTCACGGGATGAACATAGATGTGACCCAGCTCGACGCCTCGGCCCTGTCGTCCTATGTCGACCGCGCCAATGAAGTCAGCAGCGGCGGCACGGTCGAATTCCTGATGAAGCTGATCCCGACCACGATGGTCAGCGGCTTTGCTCAGGGCGACGTACTGCAGGTGCTGCTGGTCGCAGTGCTGTTTGGCTGCGCGCTGTCGCTGGTTGGCGAACGTGGCAAGCCGCTTTTGCACATGATCGAACTGACGGGCGACGTGACCTTCAAGATCATGGGCTTTATCGTCCGTCTGGCCCCGATCGGTGTCTTTGGCGCCATCGCCTTTACGGTCGGCAAATACGGCATCAGTTCACTGGCACAGCTGGGTTATCTGGTCGGGCTGTTCTACGTCACCATCGCCATCTTTGTCTTTGTCGTCCTGGGTTTCGTGATGCGCATGGCCGGGTTCAGCATCATCAAGCTGATCCGCTACCTGCGCACCGAGGTCAGCATCGTTGCCGGCACCGCATCAAGCGACTCGGTCCTGCCCCAGACCATGCGCAAGCTGGAAAAGCTGGGCATCAAGGACTCGACCGTGGGTCTGGTGGTGCCGACGGGTTACTCGTTCAACCTTGACGCCTTCTCGATCTACCTGACGCTGGCAGCGGTCTTTATCGCCCAGGCGACCAACACGCCGCTGTCCACCACGGACCTGCTGGCTATTCTGGGCGTGGCACTGATCACCTCCAAGGGGGCGCATGGGGTGCCGGGTTCGGCTATCGTGATCCTGGCTGCAACGCTGGCCGCGATCCCCGCGATCCCCGCCATCGGTCTGGTGCTGGTGCTGTCGGTGGACTGGTTCATGGGCATCGCCCGTGCGCTGGGGAACTATCTGGGCAACTGCGTCGCCACCGTGGTCGTCGCATCCTGGGTGGGCGATATCGACCGCGACCGCGCCCGCCGCATCCTGGATGGCGAAGATATCTCAGAGCCGGATCTGCTGGACGAAGATGCACCCATGACCCAGCTGCAGCACGGCTGACGAGGTCCCTCGCAGGGCTGACCGGGGCCCGCGTGACAAGACCCGGTCAGCCCTGCCGAGACGACGGCCTGCGCCCTCCCTCCCGATGGCGCAGGCCCTTTTATGTCGGAAAGGCCAGCCTCAGGGCAGCCCGGTCACGAAACCCTCATCCGTCAGAATATCAATCAACGCCTGCACTGCACGGGTGCGATAGCGCCGCGGATTGGTTAACAACGCAAATGGCCTCTCGGCCCCCGTCAGCGGCTGGGTAATGATCCAGCCCGATGCCTCCGGTCGTGCCACCGCCCGCTGAGACAGTGCCGCAAGGCATCGGCTGGAGGCAACCGCGCTCAGCACTGCCTCGTTCGAGGGTAACTCCAGCGCCACCGGCAGCGCCGCAACAGACAGGCCCTGCTCAGTCAGCCAGACCTCGAACTCGGATCGTGTACCTGATCCCGGTTCGCGCAAAATCCAGCTTTGCGTGGTAAGCTCGGCCACCGGCACCGTCTCGCGCCCGGCCCAGGGATGGGTGGCGGCCATAATCAGGACCAGCCGATCTCGTGCCACCACCTGCCGATGCAGATCGCCGTGACTGACCGCGCCTTCGACCAGACCCAGATCAGCGCCCCCCTCTTGCACCGCATCAGCGACCTGAGTGGTATTGCTGACCGTCAGGCGCAGCTCGATCCCCGGATGCATCTCGCGCAGCGCGACCAGCCGCGGCGGCAGCCAATAGCTCGCCACGGTCTGGCTGGAGTGCACCCGCAACCGGCCGCGCGGCTCACGCGCCAGATCCTCCAGCACCATCTCGGCGGTCTCGGCGCGGTCCAGCACCGCGCGGGCCTCGGTCATAAAGGCGGCGCCGGTGTCAGTCAGCACGATCCGCCGCCCGATCCGGTCAAAAAAGCGTACACCATGCCGCGCCTCAAGCGCCGAAATCGCGGCGCTGACCGCTGACTGCGTCAAGTTCAGCGCCTCGGCAGCACGGGTGACATGCTGACGTTCGGCCACGGCCAGAAAGATACGAAGCTGCTCAAGGGTCATGCTTGATTAATAAGAATTATCGAACAATATGGCAAATATAATGCGATAGATTGAACAGCAGTCAGGGACCATGTTCCGCCTTGAAGATAGAAAGGTACGAACATGTCCTCGACAGATCAGCGTTCGCAAAACCAGATCACCGCTGCTGGCTGGCTATTCCCTGTCTTGCCGGGGCTGGGACTGACCTTTGCGATCGCGGTCGCCGCAACAGCGGTGCAGCAGCTGTCGGGCATCGCGGCGCTTAGCCCTCTGGTGGTGGCGATGGTGCTGGGAATGGCGATTGGGAACCTGACCGGCACCCCCGAGGCTGCCCGCGCCGGGATCGGTTTTTCGCTGCGCCGTATCCTGCGTCTGGCTATCGTCCTGCTGGGCTTTCAACTGACGCTTGAGCAGCTGCGCGCTGTCGGCCTGCCAGGTCTTACCGTGATTGCCGTGACGCTGGCCGCGACTTTCGTGTTTACCCGCTGGGTGGGCCGCATGTTGGGGGTCGACGCACGGCTGGCCGAACTGATCGCCGCCGGCACCTCGGTCTGCGGTGCATCTGCGGTAATCGCCACCAATACGGTGACGCGTGGGACGGACGAGGACGTCGCCTATGCCATCGCCTGCGTGACGGTTTTTGGCTCGCTGTCGATGCTGGCGATGCCGATCCTTGGCGGGATGATGGCGATGGGGCCGACCTCGTACGGCATCTGGGTCGGGGCGACCATCCATGAGGTAGCACAAGTCGTCGGCGCAGGTTTCCAGCACGGGGCCGAGGCCGGGCAGGCCGCCACAGTCGCCAAGCTTAGCCGCGTCATCATGCTCGCCCCCCTGATCCTGACGCTGGGTGCGCTTGCCCGTCGGCGGGGAGCCAAGGGCACGGGCAAAGCCCCGACGCCGTGGTTCGTATTAGGATTTATAGCTGTGGTGGTGCTGAACAGCGCCCTGCCCCTTCCCGAGGCGCTGCATGCCGAAGTCGCAGGCCTGACCGCCTTTCTGCTGACCATGGCACTTGCCGCGATGGGGCTGGAGACTGATCTGCGCAAGCTGCGCGCCAAAGGCATACGACCCCTGTTGCTGGGCGCAGTGGCCTGGCTGTTCATCTCGGCGCTCGGGCTGGGGTTGGTTGCGCTGACATGAGGATTGAGCGCAGCAGCGCCCGCCCCTAGATATGGGCCATGTTGCAGCCCGCCGACACCCGCCCGATGACCCGGCGCGAAACAGAGGTTCGCCGTTTTGTCCGCGACCGCTACGGCTTGCGCGGCACCTTGGCGCTGCATCGCCATGCGCTTGGACTGGACCTGTTGCGCGCGCCGGTGAACGTCATGCTATCGCCACTGTTCCTGCTGGTGCGGCTGGGTGCACCAATCCTGCGGCGGTTAAGGCTGTTGCGGGCAGCAGACTGGCTGGCCGGGCGGCAGATATTCCTGAAATCCGATGTTGCCCGGCAGATCCGGGCCGATCTTGCGTATTTCATCGACGACCTTGCAGATAAGGATCTGGCCCCCAAGGCCCCGCCCGAAAGCATCGCCCGCGCAGTGGCCGATTATGCCGAGACCCGCAACGCCGTCGCTGAGATATCAACATCACTCATCGTTCTGGTTGCGGGGCTGGTGCTTTTTCATCGCCCGACACCGGGGGTCATCTCGCTTGCCGGGCCGATCGCGCATCTCCAGGCGCAGGCACAGGCAGTGCGGGATTTCGCACTGGGAACCTGGGCCGGCCGCATGTGGTACTGGGCCTTTCCGGCCGAGCTGTCGACGGCAAAGCTGGTACTGACCGGAATCGGTCTGGCCATGCTGGCCTCGGTCATAACCACCTTTGCCGGGTTGATCGCCGATCCTGTTCAGTTGTGGACCGGCATCCACAGGCGCCGGGTGATGCGCTTGCTAAGACGGCTCGACCGCGCCGAGAACGCCCCGGCGCTTGAGCGTGAGCATGTGCTTGCCCGGCTAGGCGATCTGTCCGATCTGGCGCTGAGCCTGTGGCGCAGCCTCAAGGGCTAGACCTTACAGATTGAATTGCCACCATCGGCCAGCATTGCAGAGCCGGTGATAAAGCTTGCATGGTCAGACAGCAGAAACAGCGCCGCCCGTGCGATCTCTGCGGGCTCAGCCATACGCTTCAGGGCATGCAGGCCCGAGATGAAACCTCCGGTTTCGGGGTTGGTCGCGGCATCTCCTGCCATCTCGGTCAGCGTGCCACCGGGCAGCAGGGCATTGGCGCGGATGCGTTGCGGGCCATAATCCACCGCCAGCGCCTGCACCAATCCGATCAACCCGGCCTTGGCCGCAGCATAGCTGCCCATGCCCGGCAGTACCGCAGTATGGCCGATGAAACTGCCGGTAAACACCAGCGCACCCCCGCCCCGCGCCAGCAGCGCCGGGACCTGCGCCCGCGCGGCCATAAATGCAGCAGTCAGGTTGGTGGCAATCAGTTGCTGCCATTCCGCATCAGCAATCTCATGCACCCGGGCGCCCGAGCCGGTCTGACCGGCATTGTTGAAAGCCCCATCAAGCCCGCCAAACCGGTCCTGCGCCAGCGTGACCAGCGCCTCGGCATGGCCCGGCGCCGTAACATCGCCCGCCAGTACCGCGATGCGACCCGCACCTTGATCGATTCGGGCAGCAAGATCGGTAAGCCGGTCTTCGCGCCGGGCCGAGATCACCAGCCGCGCGCCCTCGGCCGCGAATATCTGCGCTGCGGCGGCGCCGATTCCACTAGAGGCTCCGGTGATAATAATAGTCTTGTCCTTGAGCAGCATTCTGCCTCTCCCATGCTTGTTGCAGGGTCGGTATGGGCCAGGACAGGCACCGGAAAACCCGGTTTCTTGCTTTTGAACAGAATGGTTTCGTTAACATCCTGAATGCGGGCAATTACCCACAGGGACACTACATCTCTGTGGATAGCTTAGGAACCTGCACTATATCTAGTTGACGGCCCGAAACTCTCATGGCTTACTGATGGGGTCATGGTGAATCCGGCCCCGGCCGGACGAAGAAGAGGGAAGCCGGTGAAAATCCGGCACTGCCCCCGCAGCTGTAAGCGGCGAGCGACGCTGGAACACCACTGAGGCCCTGGCTTCGGGAAGGTCAGCCAAGCCGGGACCCGCAAGTCAGAAGACCTGCCATGACACGAGATGACGTAACCGTGCGGCGGGCACGGGGCTGGATCAGGACCGGATGGCATCGCCATCGGCCCGGCCCCTTGTTGCCGACAACACTGAAGGAGCCGAGGCATGACCATCACCGTTTATTCCAAACCCGCCTGCGTTCAATGCACCGCCACCACCCGGGCGCTTGACGCGCGTGGCCTGGCCTATCAGCTGGTCGACCTGACCGAGGACGAGGCGGCAATGGAGCTTGTGACCTCTCTTGGCTATCGTCAGGCCCCGGTGGTCATTGCTGGTGATGCGCATTGGGCCGGATTCCGCCCGGACATGATCGGCCGCCTGTCCTGACCAGCACGATGGGCGGGCTGATCTATTTCTCATCAGGCTCGGGGAACACGGCGCGTTTCGTGGACCAGCTTGGGCTGATTGCCGGGCGCATTCCGATTTCGCCCAAGGACGAGATACCGGCCCCTGCCCGCCCCTATGTGCTGATCTGCCCGACCTATGCCGATGGCGAGGGGCGCGGCGCGGTACCCAAACAGGTCATCCGCTTTCTCAACGATCCCGGCCGCCGGGCGCTGTTGCGCGGTGTCATCGCTGCGGGCAACCGCAACTTCGGCGCGACATATGCGCTGGTTGGCCGGGTGATCTCTGACAAATGCAAGGTGCCGGTTCTTTACCGTTTCGAACTGGCCGGCACCGAAATCGACATTTCCCGCGTCCGGGCGGGGTTAAAGAAATTCTGGGGGACGGAATGCTTGACAATGGCGTAAAGGCCGAACTGGACTATCACGCGCTGAACGCGATGCTGAACCTCTATGACGACGAGGGAAAGATCCGCTTTGACGCAGACCGCAAGGCCGCGCGGCAGTATTTCCTGCAGCACGTCAATCAGAACACCGTCTTCTTTCACTCTCTGGACGAAAAGCTGGGCTATCTGGTCGATGAGGGCTATTACGAGGCCGAGGTCCTTGACCAGTATCCGCGCGAGTTCCTGCACCGGATCTGGGAAGCCGCGTTCCGCCGCAAATTCCGCTTTCCGACCTTTCTTGGCGCCTTCAAATACTACACCAGCTACACGCTGAAGACCCGCGACGGCCAGCGCTATCTGGAACGTTACGAGGACCGGGTGGTCATGGTCGCGCTGGCACTGGCGCGCGGCGATGAGGTGCTGGCGATGCGCTTTATGGAGGAAATCCTTTCAGGCCGGTTCCAGCCTGCAACGCCGACATTCCTTAACGCCGGAAAAAAATCGCGGGGCGAGCTGATCTCGTGCTTCCTCCTGCGGGTCGAGGACAACATGGAATCGATCGGCCGCTCGATCAATTCGGCGCTGCAGCTCAGCAAGCGCGGCGGCGGGGTCGCACTGATGCTGACGAACCTGCGCGAGTCGGGTGCTCCGATCAAGGGGATCGAAAACCAGTCCTCTGGCGTCGTGCCGGTGATGAAGCTGCTTGAGGACAGCTTCAGCTATGCCAATCAGCTGGGCGCGCGTCAGGGTGCAGGTGCGGTCTATCTGCACGCCCATCACCCCGATATCATGCGCTTTCTGGACACCAAGCGCGAGAACGCAGACGAAAAGATCCGCATCAAGACGCTGAGCCTTGGCGTCGTTATCCCAGATGTGACCTTTGAGCTCGCCAAGCGTAATCAGGACATGTACCTGTTTTCGCCCCATGACGTTGAGCGGGTCTATGGCGTGCCCTTCTCGGAAATCCCGGTGTCCGAGAAATATGCCGAGATGGTGGACGACAAACGCATCCGCAAGAAAAAGATCAACGCCCGGGCCTTTTTTCAGACCCTGGCCGAGATTCAGTTCGAAAGCGGCTATCCCTACATCATGTTCGAAGACACGGTGAACCGCGCCAACCCCGTCGCGGGCCGCATCAGCATGTCGAACCTGTGCAGCGAGATTTTGCAGGTTAATGAGGCCTCGGAATATAATGAGGACCTTAGCTACAGTCATCTGGGCACGGATATTTCCTGCAACCTCGGCTCGCTCAATATCGCGGCGACCATGGACGGGCCGGATTTCGGCGCAACCGTCGAGGCAGCGATCAGGGCCCTGACCGCAGTGTCAGAGATGTCGGCGATCAATGCCGTGCCCTCGATCCGGCGCGGCAATGACGAAGCCCATGCCGTCGGCCTTGGCCAGATGAACCTGCACGGCTATCTCGCACGCGAACACATCCATTATGGCAGCCCGGAAGGGGTCGAGTTCACCAGTGTCTATTTTGCCGCCATCGCCTATCACGCGATCCGTGCGTCGAACCTGCTGGCGCAGGAAAAGGGTCGCAGCTTTGCCGGATTCGAGAAATCAAAATATGCCGACGGCTCGTTCTTTGACAAATACCTGAGCCGCGACTGGCTGCCGACGACGCCCGAGGTCGAACGCCTGTTCCAGAACATCCCCCTGCCGCGGCGCGAGGACTGGGCCAGGCTGAAAGACGATGTGATGGCCCACGGCCTTTACAATCGCAACCTGCAGGCGGTACCGCCGACGGGCTCGATCAGCTATATCAACAACTCGACGAGTTCGATCCACCCCATCGTCGCCAAGATCGAGATCCGCAAGGAAGGCAAGATCGGCCGGGTCTATTACCCCGCGCCCTACATGACGAACGAAAATCTGGACTATTACCGCGATGCCTATGAAATCGGGCCCGAAGCGATCATAGACACCTATGCGGCGGCGACTGAACATGTCGACCAGGGCCTGTCCCTGACTTTGTTCTTTCCTGCCGAGGCGACGACGCGCGATATCAACCGCGCCCAGATCTACGCGTGGAAAAAAGGGATCAAGACGATCTACTATATCCGCCTGCGTCAGACCGCATTGGAAGGTACCGAAGTGCAGGGCTGTGTTTCTTGCACGCTCTGAGCGGGGGCTGTCTGCCCCCGCACCCCCGAGGATATTTGTACACGAAAGAAAGGCTCTTCGGATGAAGGACCAAGCGCCGCGCCTGCCTTTGCGGGCGATCAACTGGAACCGGCTGGAGGACGAGAAGGATCTGGAGGTCTGGAACCGTCTTACGGTGAATTTCTGGCTGCCTGAAAAAGTGCCGCTGTCAAACGACGTGCAAAGCTGGGCAACGCTGCGGCCCGAAGAGCGCGAACTGACCATTCGCGTCTTTACCGGGCTGACGCTTCTGGACACGATCCAGAACTCGGTCGGCGCGCCGGCGATGATGCCCGACGCCCTGACCCCCCATGAAGAGGCGGTGCTGTCGAATATCTCTTTCATGGAGGCGGTACACGCGCGCAGCTATTCTTCGATCTTTTCGACGCTCTGCCTGACGCCAGAGGTGGATGCAGCCTTTCGCTGGGCTGAGGAAAACCCGCATCTGCAGCAAAAGGCGCGGCTGGTGGTCGATGAGTACCAGGCCGGTTCCTCGCCACTGAAGCGCAAGATCGCCAGTGTCTTTCTGGAGAGCTTTCTGTTCTATTCCGGCTTTTACCTGCCGATGTATTGGTCAAGCCGCGCCAAGCTGACCAATACCGCCGACCTGATCCGGCTGATCATCCGCGACGAGGCCGTGCATGGCTATTACATCGGTTACAAATATCAGCGCGGTCTTGAACGGCTGGACGAGGGTGAGCGCGCCGCGCTTAAGGATTTCGCCTTTTCGCTGATGTTCGACCTGTATGACATCGAGGCGAAATATACCGCCGAGCTTTATGACGGCATCGGTCTGACCGAGGATGTCAAAGCCTTCCTGCATTACAATGCCAACAAGGCGTTACAAAACCTTGGCTATGAGGCTCTGTTCCCGCCCCAGGCCTGTGAGGTGAACCCGGCGATCCTTGCCGCCCTGTCGCCCGATAGCGAAAACCATGATTTCTTTAGCGGATCGGGGTCAAGCTATGTGATCGGCAAGGCTGTCGCCACTGAGGATGAGGACTGGGATTTCTGATCCCGGCCCTATCCGCGCGCCCGTCTTTGCGCGATGGCCGAGCAGACGAGCAGTTGCGTCATGTGATAGATCATCACCGGCAGCACGGTAGCCCCCACCGCTGCTGCCGGAAAGATTGCCGTGGCGATGGGCAACCCGCTTGCCAGGCTTTTGGTCGAACCACAAAAGAACAGCACGGCCTGATCTTGGGGTGGTAGGCGGAAGAACCGTCCCGCACCCGCCATGATCCCCATGGCCAGCGCCAAAAGCAGCGCCGTGACCAGAAAACACAGGATCAGCCCCGGAGCAGGGATCGCCGACCAGATCCCCGCGACCGTTCCTGCGCCAAAGGCTGAATAGACGATCAGCAGGATCGAGCCCCGGTCGACCACCATGGTCAGTAACCGGTGACGCCGAACAAAACCTCCGATCCAGCGGCGGGTAAGTTGCCCGACGGCAAAAGGCAGCAGGATCTGGACCGCGACTTTCTGGATCGCGTCGAGGCTTGCGCCTCCGCCTTCCTGATGCAGAAGATGGGTGACGAGCAGCGGGGTCAGCACCACGCCTACAAGGTTCGACAGAGAAGCCGCGCAGATCGCCGCCGGCACATTGCCATAGGCAATCGAGGTGAAGGCGATCGAGCTTTGTACCGTCGAGGGCAGCACGGCAAGAAACATCAGGCCCATGGTCAGTTCAGGCCCCAGCACCTGGCCAAACAGTGCCGCCAGCCCGAGCCCGAGCAACGGAAACAGCACATAGGTCGCGGCAAAGGTCAGTCCCTGCAGGCGCAGGTTCAGCAGCCCTGCCTTGACCGATGCCGGATCCAACCGCGCTCCGTACAGAAAGAAGAGCAGCGTTACAGCCCAGAAGGTCGCCCCTGACAGCAGATCCGCCGCCATGCCGCGCGCAGGCAGGAACAAGCCCAGCAACACCATGCCAAGCAAGAGCAGCATGTAGGTGTCGATGCCGATCCGTTTCAATGCGTTCATCCCTGACCTCCTGACGCGGATGCCCCCTGTCTCATACAGATCGGCGGCGGGCACAAGGCGGGGATCACGGATCATGCCGTTGCGCCCTGAACGCAGGGGCAGCATACCGCCAGGGGCTGTTGCCGCGATGACGCTTGACAGCTGATGCTGCTGTGCGGCAATGCAAAGCCGCTACGGTTCCGGCGCTTCAGCCGGATGAAAAGGGAACGCCGGTACGCCTTATGGTCCGCGAAGGACCGGGGCAAGTCCGGGGCTGCCCCCGCAACTGTATGCGGAGAGCGATGGTCGATGATGCCACTGGGATAAAACCCGGGAAGGCCGGCCCGAGCAATGATCCGCAAGCCAGGAGACCTGCCGCAGCGATCACCCATTTCCGGCGCGGGGTGCGCCAGGAAAGCGGCCATCCCGCAGAGGTGACATTCACCATCCCGCAGGCTCAGCCCAGAGCCTTTACGGGATATTCTGCAATTCGCGGGTCAGTGACCCGCACTGGAAAGGCCAGGTCGGAATGTTCAGAACCACCGTTTCCCTTATCGCCATTACCGCCGCGCTGCTGCCTGTGATCGTGAGCGCCGAGGAGGTCCCCGAAACCGTGATCCTTGATCAGGTCATATTGTCGGGCGGCCTCTCTCCGGTCGTCGAAAGCGCCTATGGCCGCGCCTATACCGTCCTGACCGCCGAAGATCTGCAACAGCGCCGCGTCACCACGGTTCAGGACGCGCTGCGCACCGTCCCCGGCCTGTCTGTCACCTCGACCGGAGAGTCGCTGACCAGTATCCGTATTCGCGGCGGTGAGACCAACCATGTCTTGGTGCTGATCGACGGGGTCGAGGCCAACTCTCCCGGTAGCGGGGACTATACCTTCAGCGGAATGCTTGCCGAGGATATCGAGCGCATCGAGGTGCTGCGCGGGCCACAATCGACCATCCACGGCGCCAATGCCGCATCGGGCGTGATCTCGATCACCACCCGCCAGGCCCGCACCCCCGGCCTTCATTATGGCGGAACGGTCGAGGTCGGCGGGCTCGGAACCCGCACGGCCAGTGCCTATGTGCAGGCGCGGGGTGAGCGCGGCGGCATCAGCCTGTCGGCCGTGTCACGGCGCAGCGATGGCGAGGATACATCCCGCACCCCGGGCGGGGATACCGACTTCAACGACCACGACACACTGGGCCTGACCGGCTCGTACGAATTGACCGATGGGATAAGCGCGGGCTTTACCCTGCGCCGCCGCTGGCAGGAATATGGCTATGACGGGACGAGCTGGACCGCCGTAGACTCTCCCGATGATTATGTGATTGATACGCCCTTTACCGCCAAACGCAACGAAACCTATGGTTCGCTCTGGTTAGAGGCAGCGGCGCTGGAGGGGCGGTTTTTGCACCGCTTCGTTCTGTCCGGCTCGAACCAGACGGCAGATCATTTCAACGCAGGTGTCCCGGATTACGACGATGCCTCGCGGCTGCGGGATATCAAATATACCGGCAGTTGGGCACTGGACGGCGGCCATGTCCGCGATGCTCAGCAAAAACTAAGCGTGGCGCTGCAAGCAAAGCGCGAGACTTACGAAACTTCGAACGCTTACGGGGCGAACCGTTACGAGCGCGACAGCAAATCGGTGGCGCTGGAATATCAGGGCCAGTTCGACAACGGCCTTGGCATTCAAGCCGGGCTACGCCGCAGCTTCAACGACGTTTTCCGCGATGCCACCACCTGGAGCATCGCCAGCGCCTGGGCCCTGCCCGACCGCGACTTGAGGCTGCGCGCAGCAGCGGGCAAGGCAACCGTCAACCCGACCATGTTTGAACTTTATGGCTATACCTCAGGCACCTATCGGGGCAATCCGGACCTACGCCCCGAGACCAGCCACAGCTATGAACTGGGCGTGGACTGGACCTTTGCCGAGGGGCGGGCAAATCTGGGCGCGACACTTTTTACCAGCAAGGTCGAGGATATGATCACCGGCGCTGGCACCACCTCACAAAACATCTCTGGCACCAGCACCCGCAAGGGATTCGAGCTTGAGCTCGACTATGATGCGACCGACTGGCTGCGTCTGGGCGCAACCTATACCTATATGGACGCCCGGACCGAGGACGGAAAGCCGGTTCCCCGTCAGCCGCGCCATCAGCTGGGTCTGCGCGCCACGGCCGATTTTGCACAGGGTCGAGGCTCGGTTACCGCCGATCTGCGCTATGTTGCGGACAATTATGGGCAGGAATGGTTCAACACCGTATGGCCCGCAATTCCCGCCACGACCAAGCTGCCCGACTTTGTGACCGTGAACCTTGCTGCGCAATATGATCTGACCGACAATCTGCGCCTGACCGGACGGGTGGTGAATCTCTTTGACGAAGATTACTCCGAGGCTTGGGGATATTACGGTCAGGGCCGCACGGCCTATGTGGGGCTGACGGCGCAATGGTAGTACGGCTGGGGCTGATCCTTGGCCTGATCGTCGGCCTGGCCCAGCACGCGGCGGCACAGCCACCGCGTCGGGTCCTGTCGATGAATCTTTGCACCGACCAGCTGGCGCTGATGCTGGCTGCGCCAGGGCAGCTCGTCTCGGTCTCGGCCCTAGCAGCGGACCCCAGCTCGTCGGCCATGGCGAAAGAGGCAGCCCCTCTGCCCGCCAATCACGGTCTGACCGAGGAAATCTATCTCATGCAGCCCGATCTGGTGGTGGCCGGGGCCTGGTCCTCGCCCGAGACGATCCGGCTGTTGCAGCGCCTTAACATCCCGGTCGAGGTCTTTCCGGTTGAAAACGACCTTGCCGGCATCCGCGCCAATATCCTGCGCATGGGCAAGGTGCTGGGCCGCGATGCCGAGGCACAGCGCCTGATCGCGCGTTTCGACGCGGATCTGGCGTTACTGTCCGATCCCGCCCCCGGCCCGCGCCCACGCGCGGCGCTATATGCGGTGAACGGCTACAGTTCGGGCCACAACAGCCTTGCCGGGCAGATCATCGCGCTGGCCGGTTTTGACAATATTGCTGATGAACTCGGTCTGCCTGCGGGCGGGATACTGGCGCTTGAGCGGCTACTGATCGCGGACCCCGACCTGCTGGTCGAGGGGCGGCGTTATCCCGGGGCCGCCCGTGGGCAAGAGCTGCTTGAGCATCCCGCGCTGAAGGCGCTTGGTCAGGACAAGTCGACGGTGGTCATGTCAGACCCCGACTGGGTCTGCGGGACGCCCTATATCCTGCGCGCCGTCGCCCAGATGCGCGAGGCACGCCTCGCCTTGCAGGAGGGGCCATGACTCAAAGCCGCTATTCGCTGACCATCGCGGGTCTGGTTGCGCTGGTCGCAGTGCTGTTTCTGGCCTCGCTGCTGACCGGACCGGCCGCAATGGGCACTGGCCAAAGCCTTGCCGCGCTATTTGGCCGGGGCGATGAAATGCTGGTGCTGATCATGCGCGAATTGCGCCTGCCCCGGGCCATTCTGGGACTGTTTGTCGGCGCCGCGCTTGGCATGTCGGGGGCGGTGATGCAGGGTTTCCTGCGCAACCCTCTGGCCGAGCCGGGGCTGATCGGCACCAGCGCCTCTGCCTCTCTTGGCGCGGTGCTGGCGATCCACACCGGGCTGTCGGCGGCATGGGCGCTGGCCCTGCCCGTTGCGGCATTGGCCGGGGCTGCCTTGTCGGTGGTGCTGGTCCTGATGCTGGCCGGGCCGCGTGGCGGGGCGCTGGCACTGATCCTTGCCGGTATCGCCATTTCGGCTTTGGCCGGGGCCTGCACCTCGCTGGTGCTGAACCTGTCGCCCAATCCCTTTGCCGCCAATGAGATCGTGTTCTGGATGCTCGGCTCGCTCGCTGATCGCTCAATGCTGCATGTCTGGATCGCGGCACCGCTGATGGCGCTGGGGTTTGCGGCCCTGTGGCCCACACGGCGCGCGCTTGAGGCGTTGACGCTGGGCGAGGACGCGGCCGCCTCGGTAGGGGTACATATGGGCCGGTTGCGGCTGATGCTGATCGCCGGCATCGCCGCGCTGATCGGGGGCGCAACCGCCGTCGCCGGCTCTGTCGGCTTTGTCGGGCTGGTGGTGCCGCATGTGCTGCGCCGCGCAGTTGATGCAAGCCCGGCGCGGCTGGTCCCCGCATCGGCCCTTGGCGGCGCGGCGGTCGTGCTTGCCGCCGATATCGCGGTGCGGGTGATCGCACCCGGTCGTGACCTTAAGCTTGGGGTGCTGACAGCGCTGGTCGGAGCGCCATTCTTTCTGCACCTGATCCTGAAAACCCGGCGCGAGGGGTTGTGACATGCTGGAACTGCGCGCCCTTTCCTTTCGCCGCGCCGGACGGGTGGTACTGGACGGGATAGACCTGCGCATTGGCGCTGGCGAGTTCGTCGGCCTGCTTGGTCCGAATGGCGTGGGCAAGACCACGCTTTTGCGTGCAGCGCTGGGGCTGATACCTGTGCAAGGGCATTCCTCACTCGCAGCGCTGCCGGTTCATGAACGCGCCCGCGCTGCCGCCTATATGCCTCAGGGACGACAGATCGCGTGGCCGATGCCGGTCGAGGCGCTGGTCGCGCTTGGCCGCATCGCCCATCCCCGTGCTGCGGGATTAGACGACCGGGCCGCCATCGAACGCGCCATCGCGGCGCTGCATCTGGAACCCTTGCGCCACCGCCGGGCGACTGAACTGTCGGGGGGTGAGCAGGCCCGGACCCTGATCGCCCGTGCGCTGGCACAGGAGACGCCATTGCTGATCGCGGACGAACCCATTGCCGGGTTGGACCCCGCCGCACAAATCGAGGTGATGAGGCTATTTCGTCACCTTGCCGATCAGGGACGGGGCGTGCTGGCCTCGCTTCACGATCTGGGGCTTGCGGCGCGGCATTGCACCCGGCTCATCCTGCTGGGTCAGGGCCGTATCGCCGCAGACGGACCACCCGAGACGGTGCTGACTGCCGAAAACCTTGCCCGTATTTTTGGCATCACCGCGCATCTGACCCATGGGCCCGAGGGACTGCTGTTCCAGCCCCTCGACACCATTCCGCGCGACTGAGCAGGCGTCAGCCGGCAAGGCTCATCGTGGCCTCGACGGCCTTTTTCCAGCGCCGGTAACGCCCTTCACGCTCATCCTCAGCCATGTCGGGATCAAAGCGGCGATCAAGCGCCCAATCGCGGGCGAACTCGTCAGGTTCGGGGCACAGCCCCGCCTGAAGCCCGGCAAGATAGCCCGCACCAAGGGCCGTCGTCTCGGTCACCACCGGACGATCAACCGGCGCGCCCAGAAGATCGGCCAGAAACTGCATGGTCCAGTCACTGACCGCCATGCCGCCATCGACGCGCAGCACGCCCTGGGCCGCGCCAGGCCAGTCGGCCCGCATCGCCTCCCACAAATCGCGGGTCTGGAAGCCGACGCTTTCCAGTGCCGCCCGTACCAGTTCAGCTGGACCCGAGTTGCGCGTCAGCCCATAGATGGCGCCACGGCAGTCAGGCCGCCAATAGGGTGCGCCAAGCCCGGTAAAGGCCG
This sequence comes from Paracoccus sp. J56, assembly GCF_019633685.1. Classification (NCBI taxonomy): domain Bacteria; kingdom Pseudomonadati; phylum Pseudomonadota; class Alphaproteobacteria; order Rhodobacterales; family Paracoccaceae; genus Paracoccus; species Paracoccus sp. J56. The sequence continues at coordinate 37,036 of NZ_JAFL01000019.1, read as the reverse complement.
GGACCAAAACCAGTTCCTGTCCCCGGTCTGCCTTTTCAGCCAGCCCTTGGGTTTCCGAGGCATGGCGAATGATCCCCAGCCCGTCGCGCAGCCATTGCACCACTGCACCGGCGATAAAGATCGAGCCCTCCAGCGCATAGCTTGTCTGCCCCTTCAGCCGATAGGCGATGGTGGTCAGCAGCCGGTTTTGCGAGACAACACATTCGGCCCCGGTGTTCAGCAGCGCAAAGCAACCCGTGCCATAGGTCGATTTCATCATTCCCGGTGCGAAACACGCCTGACCAACAGTCGCGGCCTGCTGGTCACCCGCAACGCCAAGGATCGGGATTTCGCGACCGAACAGATCCGCACGGGTCACGCCGTAATCGTCGGCACAGTCACGCACCTCGGGCAAAACCTGCATCGGGATGTCGAGAAGCGCGCAGATCTCATCATCCCAGCGGTTCTCGGCGATGTTGTAAAGCAGGGTCCGGGCCGCGTTGGTCGCGTCGGTTGCATGAACCCTACCCCCGGTCAGGTTCCAGATCAGCCAGCTGTCGACAGTGCCAAAACACAGCTCGCCCCGCCGCGCACGCTCACGCGCGCCGTCGATCGTGTCGAGCAGCCATTTCAGCTTGGTGCCCGAGAAATAGGGGTCAAGCAGCAGACCGGTGCGGGCAGAGATCATCTTTTCATGGCCCTGCGCCTTTAGCGCCTCGCACATCCCGGCCGTGCGGCGATCCTGCCAGACGATGGCGCGATGCAGGGGCTGGCCGGTCCTGCGGTCCCACAAAACCGTCGTCTCACGCTGATTGGTGATGCCGATGGCGGCAATGTCGCTGGCATGCAGCCCGGCCTTTTCGACTGCCTCGCGCGCCACCCCAGCAACGGTCACCCACAGATCCGACGCGTCATGTTCGACCCACCCGGACGAGGGGTAGTGCTGGGTAAATTCGCGCTGCGCGCTGGCAATCGCCCGCAAGCCGGGCCCAAAAACGATAGCGCGCGACGAAGTCGTGCCCTGGTCAATCGAAAGAATATGCGACATGGCCTAATCCGGTGCCTCGGTTATCAGATTTCCCGACCATGGCGGGATCGAAGACCGGGGGGCAAGGCCCTGCCCCGCCCCCCGGCAATTGGCATTACTGCCAGGACTTGATCAGTTCGTCATACGAGATCGTCTCGCCCTGCGGCTTTTCGTTCTCGATCGGGCCAACGGGGGCGCCTTCGGCGTCCAGCCATTCCTGCGGGTCTTTTTCCTCATTCAGTTTCGGACCCAGATCGCCCTGCACGCCCGAACGCTCAAGCCGGGCCAGCACTTTTTCTTGCTCGGCGCACAGCGCATCAAGCGCCTCTTGCGGGGTCTTGGCACCCGACAGCGCATCGCCGATGTTCTGCCACCACAGCTGGGCAAGCTTGGGATAATCGGGAATGTTCGTGCCGGTCGGTGACCACTGCACCCGGGCAGGTGAGCGATAGAATTCGACCAGACCGCCAAGTTTCGGCGCCCGCTCGGTAAAGGACTTGTCCTGCACCGTCGATTCACGAATGAAGGTCAGCCCGACATGGGATTTTTTCACATCGACAGTCTTGGAGGTCACGAATTGCGCGTAAAGCCATGCGGCCTGCGCACGATCCACCGGGGTCGATTTCATCAGCGTCCATGAACCCACATCCTGATAGCCGATCTTGGTCCCTTCGGACCAATAGGCGCCATGCGGGCTGGGGGCCATGCGCCATTTCGGCGTCCCGTCCTCGTTCACGACCGGGGTGCCGGGCTTGACCATATCGGCGGTAAAGGCCGTGTACCAGAACATCTGCTGGGCGATATCGCCGCGCGCCGGGACCGGGCCTGCCTCGCCAAAAGTCATGCCCATCGCCTCGGGCGGGGTATATTTGTTCAGCCAGTCGATGGCCTTGGTCACTGCATAGACCGCCGCCGCGTCGTTGGTTGCACCGCCGCGCGCCACGCAAGAACCGACGGGACGCGAGTTCTCGTCAACGCGGATACCCCATTCGTCTACCGGCAGCCCGTTCGGGTCGCCCTTGTCGCCCATACCGGCCATCGACATCCAGGCATCGGTATAGCGCCAGCCAAGCGAGGGGTCTTTCTTGCCGTAGTCCATGTTGCCCCAGGCTTTGGTGGGGCCGCCCTCGATATAGGACATGTCACGACCGGTGAAGAATTCGGCAATGTCTTCATAGGCCGACCAGTTCACCGGGACACCCAGATCATAGCCGTATCTGGCCTTGAAATCGTCCTTGGTTTTTTGATCGTTGAACCAGTCGTAGCGGAACCAGTAAAGGTTGGCGAACTGCTGATCGGGCAGCTGATACAGCTCTCCGTCCGGGGCGGTGGTAAACTTGATGCCAAGGAAGTCATCAAGGTCAAGCGTAGGACTGGTAAAGTCCTTCCCCTCTTCAGCCATCCATTTGGTCAGGCTGCGGGCCTGCTGATAGCGCCAATGGGTGCCGATCAGGTCACTGTCGTTGACATAGGCGTCATAGATATTCTCGCCGGTCTGCATCTGCGTTTGCAGCTTTTCAACGACGTCGCCTTCGCCGATCAGATCATGGGTGACCTTGATACCGGTGATGGCCGTAAAGGCCGGGGCCAGAACCTTGGCCTCATATTCATGGGTGGCGATGGTTTCCGAGACGACCTTGATCTCCATCCCCGCCAGAGGTTTGGCGGCGTCGATGAACCATTGCATCTCTTTTTCCTGATCTTCGCGAGAAAGCGAAGAGAGATCGCTGATCTCGGAATCCAGGAATTTCTTCGCGGCCTCCATATCCGCCCATGCGGGCATCCCCAGAACCATGAGCGCAAGCGCCATGGCCGTGGTTCTTTGCATCGGTCTCATGTTTTCCTCCCTATGGAATGAGACGTTGAACCTATCGCGCCTCGGGCCAGCCGCAGCCGCCCCGGAGCCCTGTTCCAGCCCGGTCAAACCCAGCGAAACACCGCTGCGGCATAGGCCAGGCAAATGACGAGCCCCCACCATAACGGCGAGCCGGCAAAGAACAGCCAGCCCAGACAGATGAAGGCCGAACCAAGAAGCGAGATGAACAACCGGTCCCCACGCGTCGTCTCGATACGCAGAATGCCGCGGCGCGGTGTCTCGGGGAAACGGATGGCAAGGATGGTGAACAGAACCAAAAGGCTGGCAATCACCCAGAAAAACAGCGCAACCGGAAAGGTCCAGGCCATCCATCCGCCGGGGACCATGGGGGCAAACCAATCCTTGGCACCATCCCTGACCGGCGTTGCCCAGACCAGAAAGGCAAGGGCAGCGGCCAGAATAACAGCAGCAAGGGTATAGATCGCGCCCCAGCCCCGGGGCTTGTGCGTCGCAATCGCAGCGTTCGACATCATACCCTCCCCAGGGCAAAGCCCTTGGCGATGTAGTTGCGGACAAACCAGATCACCAGCGCGCCGGGAATGATGGTCAGAACCCCGGCAGCCGCCAGCACCCCCCAATCCATCCCCGAGGCCGAGACGGTGCGCGTCATCGTCGCGGCAATGGGTTTGGCATTCACTGAGGTCAGGGTGCGCGACAAAAGCAGCTCGACCCAGCTGAACATGAAGCAGAAGAAAGCCGCGACCCCGATGCCACTGGCGATCAGCGGCATAAAGATGCGCACGAAAAAGCGCGGAAAGCTGTAGCCGTCGATATAGGCGGTCTCGTCGATCTCTTTGGGCACGCCACGCATGAAACCTTCCAGGATCCAGACTGCCAGCGGCACGTTGAAAAGGCAGTGCGCCAGGGCGACCGCGATATGGGTGTCAAACAGCCCTACCGAGGAATAAAGCTGGAAAAAGGGCAACGCAAAGACCGCCGGCGGCGACATGCGGTTGGTCAGCAGCCAAAAGAACAGATGCTTGTCACCCATAAAGCTGTAGCGGCTGAAAGCATAGGCCGCGGGCAGCGCCACAGCGACGGAAATCACCGTATTCATCACCACATAGATGATCGAGTTGACATAACCCATGTACCAGCTGGGATCCGTCAGGATTACCCGGTAATTGCGCAAGGTCAGCTCATGCGGATAAAGGCTGAAGGTGCCGGTGATCTCGGCATTGGTCTTCAGGCTCATGTTTACCAGCCAGTAGATCGGCAGCATCAGGAACAGCAGATACAGAACCATCACCACGGTCGGGGTCTTGATGCGCATCACATGGCCTCCGGAATGTCGGTCTGGCTGCGGTCCAGATTGGTCATCACGGTGTAGAACACCCAGCTGACAAGCAAGATCACAAGGAAATACATGATCGAGAAGGCAGCAGCGGGGCCAAGGTCGAACTGTCCGACCGCCATTTTGACCAGATCAATCGACAGGAAGGTCGTCGAGTTGCCCGGCCCGCCGCCGGTTACGACAAAGGGCTCGGTATAGATCATGAAACTGTCCATGAAGCGCAAAAGCACGGCGATCAGCAGCACCCCCTTCATCTTGGGCAGTTCGATATAGCGAAACACCGCCCAGCGGCTGGCCTGATCAATCCGCGCCGCCTGATAATAGGCCTGCGGGATGGATTGCAGGCCGGCATAACACAGCAGCGCAACCAGGCTGGTCCAATGCCAGACGTCCATGACAATCACAGTGATCCATGCGTCCAACGGATCGCTGGTGTAGTTATAGTCAAGCCCCAGCGCCTTGAGCCCGCGACCGAGCAGGCCGATATCGGTGCGCCCGAAAATCTGCCAGATCGTCCCCACGACGTTAAACGGAATAAGCAGCGGCAACGCCATCAGCACGAGGACAAGGCTGGCCCAGAAGCCCTTTTTGGGCATGTTCAGCGCCACGAAGATCCCCAGCGGCACCTCGATCGCCAGAATGATGGCCGAGAACAGCGTCTGCCGCCCCAGCGCCTCATGCAGGCGCGAACTGTGGACCATCTCGTCAAACCATTCGAGCCCGGCCCAGAAGAACTCATTATTGCCGAAAGTGTCGTTAACCGAATAATTCACCACCGTCATCAGCGGGATCACCGCCGAAAAGGCGACGATGACCAGCACCGGCAGGACCAGAAACCACGCCTTGTTGTTTTGGGTCTTTTCCATCAGGCCGCCCCTTCTTCCTGCGGCACCACGCGCCAGTCATCAGCATAGACGTTGATTTTTTGCGGGGCGAAGGCGACCTGTGGCAGCCCTTCGACCGGCATCCCTTCGGGCATGACAACGTTAAGCGGGCGGCCCATCACCTCGCCCCGGACAAGGCGGTGGCGCCCGACATCTTCGATCCGCCGGATGGTCAGCGGCAGCCCGCCGCTTGCAACCAGCGTCGCATGTTCGGGACGAATGCCTATCTGAACCCGACCTGCCACGGGCCCATAATGCGCCCCCAGCGTCACCGTCTCGCCCCCAGGCAACAGGGCACGGTCGCCCTGAACATCGGCCTCAAGGAAATTCATACCCGGAGAGCCGATAAAATAGCCGACAAAGGTATGTGCCGGACGTTCGAACAGTTCTTCGGGGGTGCCCATCTGCACAACGCGGCCTTCGTACATGACCACGACCTTCTGGGCAAAGGTCAGTGCTTCGGTCTGATCGTGGGTGACATAGATCATCGTATGACCGAACTGGCGGTGCAGTTCCTTGAGCTGGGTACGCAGCTCCCATTTCATATGCGGGTCGATGACGGTCAGCGGTTCGTCAAAAAGGATCGCGTTCACGTCCTCACGAACCATGCCCCGGCCAAGGCTGATCTTTTGCTTGGCATCGGCGGTCAGGCCCTGTGCCTTGCGGTCCAGCCAGGCCTCCATGCCGATCATGCGGGCGATCTGGTCCACCCGTGCCTTGATATAGGCCGCATCCTTGCCCCGGTTCTTTAGCGGAAAGGCAAGGTTATCGCGCACGCTCATCGTGTCATAGACGACCGGGAACTGGAACACCTGGGCGATATTGCGCTCGGCCGTCGTCGCGTCGGTCACGTCGCGGTCGCCAAACAGCACCCGCCCGTGGCTGGGCGTCAGCAGGCCCGAGATGATGTTCAAAAGCGTGGTCTTGCCACAGCCCGAGGACCCGAGCAGCGCATAGGCGCCGCCGTCCTGCCAGACGTGATCCATCTCTTTCAGCGCATAATCCGCCTCGGACTGAGGATTAGGCAGATAGCTGTGGGCAAGGTTCTTTAGCGTGATCTGTGCCATGATCCCCTCATCCCGCCAGCGCATAGGCGGCAGGCACCACCAGCCGCTCGGACGCGTCAAACAGATAGACATGCGCCGGATCCAGCCAGACCGAAAGCGGCTGGCCGGGCGTCAAAAGATGCACCCCCTCGACCAGACCCACCCAGCGATCAGCGCCATGCTCGACATGAACAAAGGTCTCAGAGCCGGTAATCTCGGTCGCGGCCAGAGTACAGGTGAACTCGACCGCGGCGGGGCCGGGACGGGTCAGCGACAGGTGGTTGGCGCGGAAACCCGCAAGACAGGCGCCATCGGGCAGGTCAGAGAAACTGCCCGCCGGCAGTTGACTATCACCCAAGGTCACAGCCCCATCTTGCTTACGCGCAGCGACGAAATTCATTGGCGGATCGCTGAAGACCCGCGCCGTCGTCGCATCGACCGGCTGGCGATAGACAGTCGGCGTCGGCCCGAATTGCGTTATCCGCCCCTGCCATAGCGTCGCGGTATTGCCGCCCAGCAACAGCGCCTCTTCAGGTTCGGTGGTCGCATAGACAAAGATCGCGCCCGACGCCTCAAAGATACGCGGAATCTCGACCCGCAACTCTTCGCGCAGTTTGTAATCAAGGTTCGCCAGCGGCTCATCCAGCAGGACAAGCCCCGCGCCCTTGACCAGCGCCCGCGCCAATGCGCAACGCTGCTGCTGGCCGCCCGACAGCTCAAGCGGCTTACGCCCGAGCATCGGCGTCAGATGCAGCATATCGGCAGTTTCGCGGACCTTGCGGTCAATCTCGTCCCGGGGCCGGCCAAGAATGCGCAGCGGCGAGGCGATGTTTTCATAGACCGTCAGGCCGGGATAGTTGATGAATTGCTGATAGACCATGGCGACGCCACGATCCTGAACCCGCTGGCCGGTGACGTCGCTGCCATCCCAAAGGATGCGGCCGGTCGTCGGCTGGTCCAGCCCGGCCATCAGCCGCATCAGGCTGGTCTTGCCAGCCAGTGTCGGGCCGAGCAGCACATTCATGCTGCCTTTTTGCAAGGTCAGGTTGGTGGGATGGATATGCACCTTCCCCCCGACCGACCGGGATATGCCCTGCAGTTCCAGCAAAGCGGTCCTCCCCCTAATACTCCGCCCCTGGTTCAGGCGATACGATGCTGCTCCACGAACGCCTCCAGTTCGTGGCGCTGCGCCTCATTCATGTGCAGGCCCAGCTTGGTACGACGCCAAAGGATATCCTCGGCGGTCCGGGCAAACTCGTGACGGATCAGCCACATCACCTCAGCCTCGGTCAGACCGGCGCCGAAATCACGACCCAGCGCGGCCATGCTGTCGGCACCGTTCAGCAACAAGAACGCCTCGGTACCGTAGGTACGCACCAACCTGCGGGCAAGACGCCCGGACAGGAACGGATGGCTGGCCTGAAGCTGCGCGATCAGGTCCGAAACCCCGTCCACGGGAAAATCCCCGCCGGGCAGCGCCACCCGAGCTGTCCAGTCCCCACCCGCCTGCGGAAAGAATGGCACAAGCTTTGCCATCGCGCTTTCCGCCAACCGGCGATAGGTGGTGATCTTGCCGCCAAAGACATTGAGCAGCGGCGCGTCCTCATCATGCAGGCTAAGCACATAGTCCCGCGTCGCCGCAGTCGCCGATTTTGCGCCGTCATTGTAAAGCGGACGCACCCCAGAATAGGTCCAGACCACCTGATCCGCCGTCACGGGACGCGCAAAATACTGGCTGGCAAAAGCGCAAAGATAATCCCGCTCTTCGTCCGAACAGCGCGCCTCACCGGGGGCGCCGCGATGGTCCATATCGGTGGTGCCGATCAGGGTGAAATCTTCCTCAAAGGGAATGGAAAAGATGATCCGCCCATCCGTACCCTGGAAGAAATAGCAGCGATCGTGATCATAAAGACGCGGCACGACAATATGGCTGCCTCGCACCAGGCGCACACCTTCGGTCGAGGGGATATGCGCGACATTGCGGATCACATCCTCGACCCACGGCCCGCCAGCATTGACCAGCGCGCGGGCGTGATGAATGCGTGTACCCTCGGGACCTTCGGTGGTGATGCGCCACAGCCCCTCGGCACGCTCGGCATGGGTGACGCGGGTCCGGGTCATGATCGTCGCGCCCCGCGCCGCAGCATCGCGCGCGTTCAGCACCACAAGCCGCGCATCCTGCACCCAGCAATCGGAATATTCCCAGCCCAGGCTGAAGCCGGGCCTAAGCGGCTGACCAACAGCATCACGCGACAAATCCAGCCGTTTCGTGCCCGGCAGGATCTGACGCCCGCCCATATTGTCATAAAGAAACAGCCCCAGCCTGATCAGCCATGCCGGCCGACGCCCGCGCAGCCACGGCATCGTCATCGACAAAAGCCGCGATGTCGGCGTATCGCTTTCAAACCGCATCTGCGGCGAATAGGGCAGCACAAAACGCATCGGCCATGAGATATGCGGCATGGCGGTCAGCAGCGTCTCGCGCTCTTCCAGCGCCTCACGGACCAGGCGGAACTCAAAGAATTCAAGGTAGCGCAAGCCACCATGAAAAAGCTTGGTCGAGGCCGAAGAGGTCGCCTGCGCCAGATCGCCCATCTCGGCCAGCGTCACCGAGAGGCCACGCCCCACCGCGTCCCGCGCGATGCCGCAACCGTTGATTCCACCGCCAATGATGAAAAGGTCAGCCTCGGGCCGTGCTGGTGTTGACACGCCGATTCCCTTCCGTCGTTTCGCACCGCTTTTGATAGCCGAAAGATGTAACGGTGATGTAATACCAGTCAAGCGAGAATTTTCGTTTATGATCGTTTTTATACACAAACGAATGTTCGTGCGCGGCATTGCTGCATGATTCGCTGCATAATGCAGCAATTGCAGTGCATAACAGCATGGCATGTGCGCGGTTTCCATGGCGTAATGGTACGTCGCTGTCCGCGGATCAGCGGCAAACCGCGTTTAAACGAAGATTCTCAGGCAGGATCGCACAACTTAAGGAAGAATATTTAAAATTATAATCAACCAAAAGAAATTTCAGGTCCTCTGCTGCCACAACGCGGCAACAAAACCGATGATTTACAGGCGCAGGCAGCGTTAACCATCGCTCGGGCTTGGTATTCCCGAGAAAATCTGGCAAAGGACGGCGCATCCTAAGAAGGGCCATGCAGATGAACAGCCAATCCGTCATCAACACCGGGGGTCAGGCCGATACCCTGACCCATCTTCAGAGGCTTGAGGCCGAAAGCATCCAGATCATGCGCGAGGTCGTGGCCACTGCCGACAACCCGGTGATGCTGTATTCTATCGGCAAGGATTCGGCCTGTATGCTGCATCTGGCGAAAAAGGCTTTCTACCCTGCCCCGCCGCCCTTCCCGCTGTTGCATGTGGACACGACCTGGAAATTCCGGGCCATGTATGATCTGCGCGACCGCGCCGCACAGGCAGCGGGAATGGAGCTGATCGTACACCATAACCCCGAGGCGCTGGAAAAGGGTATCAACCCCTTTGACCATGGCAGCCTGCATACCGACATGTGGAAGACCGACGGTCTGAAACAGGCCCTGACCAAATACAATTTCGATGTCGCCTTTGGCGGTGCCCGCCGCGACGAGGAAAAATCGCGTGCCAAAGAGCGGGTGTTCTCGTTCCGCTCGGCCAATCACCGTTGGGACCCCAAGAACCAGCGCCCCGAGCTGTGGAAGCTTTATAACACCCGCAAGGGCAAGGGTGAGTCGATCCGCGTATTCCCGCTGTCGAACTGGACCGAACTCGACATCTGGCAATACATTCACCTTGAGAACATCGAGATCGTCCCGCTGTATTTCTCGGAACCGCGCCCGGTGGTCGAGCGTGACGGCCTGCTGATCATGGTCGATGACGACCGTTTCCCGCTGCGCGAAGGCGAAGAGCCGATGATCAAATCGGTCCGCTTCCGTACGCTGGGTTGCTATCCGCTGACCGGCGCAGTGGAATCCAACGCCCGTACCCTGCCCGAGGTGATTCAGGAAATGCTGCTGACCACCACTTCGGAACGTCAGGGCCGCGCCATCGACCACGACCAGTCCGCTTCGATGGAAAAGAAGAAACAAGAGGGGTATTTCTGAGATGAACAACGAAATGAAAGACCCCGCCTACATCGCCGATGCGCTGATCGCACAAGACATCGACGCCTATCTGCTGAAACATCAGCACAAGACCATGCTGCGCTTCATCACCTGCGGCTCGGTCGATGATGGCAAGTCGACGCTGATCGGCCGCCTGCTTTATGACAGCAAGATGATCTTTGAAGACCAGCTTGCGAGCCTTGAAAGCGATTCAAAGGTCGTCGGCACTCAGGGTGGCGAGATCGACTTTGCGCTGCTTGTCGATGGTCTTGCAGCCGAGCGCGAACAGGGCATCACCATCGACGTTGCCTATCGTTTCTTTGCTACGGACAAGCGCAAGTTCATCGTCGCCGACACCCCCGGGCACGAACAGTACACCCGTAACATGGTTACCGGCGCCTCGACCGCCGACCTTGCGGTGATCCTGATCGACGCGCGCCAGGGCGTGCTGACCCAGACGCGGCGGCACAGCTATCTGGTAAACCTGCTTGGCATCAAAAACGTGGTGCTGGCAGTGAACAAGATGGACCTTGTCGATTACTCGGCAGAGCGGTTCTACGACATCGTCGCGGATTATTCGCATTTCGCCAAACAGATCGGCATGGACAGCTTTCTGCCGATCCCGATTTCGGGTCTCAAGGGCGACAATATCGTCGAGAAAAGCGCGAACATGCCCTGGTACCAGGGGCCGACATTGCTTGGCCACCTGGAGGAAGCACCGGTCAGCGACCAGCAGATGCTTGAACATCCGTTCCGCATGGCGGTGCAATGGGTGAACCGGCCGAACCTCGACTTCCGCGGCTTTGCCGGACAGATCAGCGCGGGCGTCGTGCGGCCGGGCGATGCGATCCGGGTGCTGCCTTCGGGCAAGACGACCACGGTCAAATCCATCGTCACCTATGACGGCGAGCTGGAAAAGGCTGTCGCTGGTCAGTCGATCACCCTGACCTTTGCTGATGAGATCGACTGTTCGCGCGGCGATGTCATCGTCCAATCCGACGAGCCCTGCGAGGTTGCCGACCAGTTCGAGGCGACGCTGGTCTGGACGGCCGAGCAAGAGATGCTGCCGGGCCGTCCCTACCTGCTGAAAATCGGTACCCAGATGGTCACCGCGACCGTCACCGAGCCGAAATATGAAGTTAACGTCAACACGCTGGACCATCTGGCCAGCAAGACGCTGGGGCTGAACGCAATCGGCGTGGTCAATATCTCGACCGACCGTCCGATCCCCTTTGAGGCCTATGCCCAGAACGTCGATCTTGGCGGTTTCATCCTGATCGACCGCATGACCAATGCGACGGTCGCAGCGGGGATGATCCATTTCGCCCTGCGCCGGTCGCAAAACATCCACTGGCAGGCACTGGACGTCAACCGCGAGGCTCACGCCGCGCTGAAAAACCAAAAGCCCGCAGTGATCTGGTTCACCGGTCTTTCGGGCTCGGGCAAGTCGACCATTGCCAACATCGTCGAGAAAAAGCTGCATGCCCTTGGCAAGCACACCTTCCTGCTGGATGGCGACAACATCCGCCACGGGCTGAACCGCGACCTTGGCTTTACCGATGCCGACCGGGTTGAAAACATCCGCCGCGTGGGTGAGGTCGCCAAACTGATGGCCGATGCCGGGCTGATCGTGCTGACAGCCTTTATCTCGCCCTTCCGGTCCGAACGGCAGATGGTACGTGACCTGATGTTGCCGGGCGAATTCGTCGAGGTCTTTGTTGATACGCCTCTGGAGGTTGCCGAGGCGCGCGACGTCAAGGGCCTGTATAAAAAAGCGCGGTCGGGCCAGCTGAAGAACTTTACCGGTATCGACAGCCCCTATGAGCAGCCGCAGCAGGCCGAGCTGACCGTAAACACGGTCGATCTGACGCCCGAAGAGGCTGCCGAGCGCATCGTTCAATATGTGCTGCGCGAAATGAGCTAAGGCCCCCGATCAGGGCGAGCCTTGAGAAATTGAACGGGCGGCGACTGTGATCCAGTTGCCGCCCGTTTCATTTGCACAAAGGCCGCGACAGGCCATAAGAAAGGGCCGGAGCACAGATCCTATGCCCCGACCCTGCGTTTGCCCCTGGTGCCTAAAGTCCGGTCAGGGGAAATCCGGTGATCCGCTTGGGCCGGGGCGGGGCATAGGTTCGCACTTTCGAGGTCTTGAGGCCCAACCGCACCAGCGACTCGGCAATGGTGACGGCGGCGGCAACACCATCCACCACAGGCACCCCGGTCCGTTCGCGGACTTTTTGCTCAAGCTCAGCCATGCCACCACAACCAAGGCAGATCACCTCGGCATGATCATTGGTGACGGCGGCGGCAGCCTGTTCGACGATGGCCTCTACCGCGCGCTCGGGCTGTGTTTCCAGTTCAAGAACCGCCATGCCGCTGGCCCGGACCGAGGCGCAGCGCGCATCTAGCCCGGCCAGCTTCAGCCGATCCTCGATCAGCGGAACAGCGCGATCCAGCGTCGTTACCACGGAATATTTATGGCCAAGGAACATGGCCGTTGAAGCAGCCGCCTCGGTGATATCGACGACCGGAACTTCAAGCAGTTCTTGCAGCCCTTCGCGGCCATGTTCGCCATACCCCGCCTGAATGACCGCATCAAAGGGCTGATCGTAGCGCATGACCGCATCCATGACGCCGACGGCGGCAAGGTAGCTTTCAAAATTGCCCTCGACTGACTCCGCGCCAAAGCGCGGGGTCAGGGCGACGATCTCGGTCCCCGGCGCAGCAGCCTTTTGGGCCTGCACGCCGATGCCATGGGTCATCGTCTCGGTCGTGTTCACGTTCACTACAAGAATACGCATGTCTTCTCCGTCTCGGGTCAGTGGTTGGTCGCCACGGCAATGGCCTCGCCATCCCGGTCAACATAGCTCAGCCCCTTGGGCGCGATGAGCCAGTAAAACAGCGCGCCCAGCCCCGCAGCGATGAACCACGAGAATTGCGAAAGCGCATGCAGCGCCGGCAGGAAGGCGATCAGCAACGAGATCGCAGCCGAGGGGATCAGCGCCTTGATGGCAGCCGGATTAAAGCCACCCACATAGTGATAGGGGCCGCTGGCGTCGTCGATGTAAAGCGACGGCACATCCACCTGCTGTTTGCGGATCAACCAGTAATCCGCCATCACGATCCCGAAAAGCGGCCCAAGAAAGGCTCCAAGCCCGCCAAGGAAATAGACGATGACGATCGGCGAGTTATAAAGGTTCCAGGGCAGGATCGCAAAGCCGATGATCGCGCTGACCACCGCAGCGCGGCGAAAGTCCAGATGGCGCGGCAGCAGGTTCGCCAGCGCAAAGGCCGGAGCGACAAAGTTCGCCATCAGGTTCACCGCGATGGTCAGGATCAGCAGCGACAGGCTGGCGATGATCAGCAGCGGCTTGCTGGGGATCTTTTGCACGACATCGGTCGGGCTTTGGATCAGGGTACCATCTATCACCAACTGGCCGCCGGTCAGGATCACCACGATCATGCCAAAGATCAGCATGTTGATCGGGATGCCCCAGAAATTGCCCATGACCACCGCCCGGCGCGAAACGGCCCCGCGGGTAAAGTCACAAAAGTTCAGAACGAAGGTGCCATAGATCGCCACCCAAAGCGAAGCAGCACCCAGAATCTGTGCCCACATCGCCCCGCCACTCAGCGCATTCGGCGGCGACCAGCGCAGCTCTCCGCCCGCGCTGTAGAGTACCCAACCCGCCAGCGCGACAAAGGTCACAAGAATGACCGGGCCGGCGCAGGCTTCGTATTTGCGGATGCTCTCCATCCCGTAACAGGCGATGATGACCTGAACCACCCAAAGAATGCTGAAGCTGATCCAGCCCAGCACCGACAGGCCCAGCACCATCTGCTGCGCCAGAGACGCAAGGCCGGGGATCAGCGCGATCAACAGCACATCCAGCACCATCGAGGCCAGATAGGTCTGGATCCCGAACCAGACGATGGCGACACCACCACGGATCAGGGCCGGGATCTGCGCGCCACGGGTACCAAAGCTGATGCGGCTCATCACCGGGAAAGGCACCCCGGTCTTGATGCCCATATAGCCCGACATGGTCAGCAGGATGAACAGAAACAGCGCGCCAAAGCTAAGCGCGGTCAGGATCTGCCAGCCGCCAAGGCCAAGCGCGAAAAGCCCGATGGCAAAAGAGTAATTGCCAAGGCTGTGCACGTCATTGGCCCAGAGAGCAAAGATGTTATACGCGCTCCACGTACGGCCTTGCTGCTGGGTGGGCGCAAGGTCACGGTTGTAAAGCCCGGGCGACACGTCGGGCGGAATGGTTTCGGACAGCGTGACGCCCTGCAGGGGATCATGGCCGGTCTCGGCGGTCTTGATACTGGCCATTACTGCCCCTTCCATTTCGGGCAGAAGCATCCCCGCGCCGTAATCCGTTGATCCGCAAGATTGCGCCCGTTGATCGGCCGACGCAAAAGCCCTTTTGCGGGGCGCGTCGCCATGCGACGCCCCTCAGTCACAGTTGGTGCCATGGTTCCCTCCCGTTCCTCTGGCAGCCGGCCTTACCCGGTACGACAAGCTTCCCGCATTGAGCTTGCACCTGAAATGTTAGATGATATCTTTACTAAGCGTCTATTTAGCATGTCGCATAACACCATATCGGAATTATTGAAAATTCTCCGTAGCTGAATCAGACAGACTGGCGCCAACGGGGGGACTGAATGGATGGAATGCTTAATACGCGCGCACAGGTCGCGCTGGCCGAAGCTTTGCGCCACGGCGAATTGCATGCCGGCCAATTCCTGTCGATGCCTCAGCTGGTCGATATCCTGAAACTGCCATTGGCCGCGGTGCGCGAGGCCGCGCGCCATGCCAGCAGCTCGGGTTGGCTTGAGATTATTCCCAAGCGGGGGGTTCAGATCATGGACGCCCGGCCCGGGACGATCCGCGACAGTCTCGACATGCGCATGGTGCTGGATCAAGAGGGTGCGCGGCGCCGCATTCTGGACGGTGACGAGCTCGCCCCGCTGGGCGCGCTACGTCAGGCGCATGAGCAGATGCTGGCTGCCGCCCGTGGCGCGGCCACACCAGAGCTGTCACCGAATGCGATTGCAGTCGATCTGTCGCTGCATGACTTTCTGGCCGGAGGGCTGAATAATCCGCTGCTGCGCAGTTGCTATGACAGCAACCGGATCCGCATCGCGATACTTCAGCGCGTGCGCCCCTTTGTGCAAGAGCGTATCCTTTCGGCCATGGAAGAACATCTGGCGATCATTGATGCGGTCGAGCGCCGCGATATATCCGCTGCGGTCGAGGCCATCGCCTATCACTGCGAACGCACCCAGCATTGGTGGGGCGTGCCGGCCTATCACCGCGGCCGCTAAAGCGCCTCGGCCCCGCAACCCACACCTGCAAGCCGGCACATCGCCTCATGCTGGCTCAGAAACACCTGCCCGGTCAGATGGTCAAGGAACCGGCTGCGCTGCAGCCGGTCCATTACCGGCCCCTTCACCTCTGAAAGGTGGAAATGGATGCCTGTCTCGGCCAGCCGACGGTTGATCTCTTCGAGGCTTTCCAGCGCGCTGGCATCAATGTCATTCACCGCCGGACACATCAGGACCACATGGCGCAGCCCAGAACGGTCGGCCACCAATGCGGCGATGCGATCTTCAAGAAAGCGAGCATTGGCGAAATACAGGCTTTCATCCACCCGCAGGGACAGGATCCGGGGATGGGTGATAACACGGTGACGCTCAATATTGCGGTAATGCTCGGTCCCAGGCACCTGCCCGACGACAGCGGAATGCGGGTGTGAACTACGCCATTGCTGCAAGATCAGCGACAAAAGCACCCCGGCGGTGATACCCTCTTCGACGCCAAGGGTCAGGGTGACAAGGATCGTTGTGAGCATCGCCGCCCCGTCCGAGCGGCAATAGCGCAAGGTACGGATCACCGCGCCGAAATCGACCAGTGTCAGCACCGCAAGGATGATGGTCGCGGCCAGCGTCGCCTGTGGCAGATCGGCCAGCGCCGGGGTCAGAAACAGCGTTGCCAGCGCGATGCCGACAGCCGTGAACACACCTGCAGCAGGGGTGCGCGCGCCGGCATCGAAGTTCACCACCGAGCGGGCAAATCCCCCGGTGACCGGATAGCCCGAGGTCAGCGCCGCAGCAATATTGGCGGCGCCAAGCCCGACCAGTTCTTGATCCGGCTCGATCCGTTCGCGCCGCCGCGCAGCAAGCGTCTGTGCGACAGAAACGGATTCAACAAAACCCACAACCGAAATCAGCAGCGCCGCCGGGATCAGCGCCACCACCAGATCATAGGAAAGAACCGGCAAGCCAGGGCTGGGCAGACCGCGTGGAATCGCACCGATCAGCGCCACACCCTGTCCCCCCAGATCCAGCCAGCGGGCCAATCCGATGGTCGCGGCAATGGCAAGGATCGGCGCCGCCCGCGCAACGCCATCGGCAAGACGCGGCCCAACGCCGGCAAGCGTCAGCCAGCCTTTGAGATAGCGGCGCGAGAGGTAAAGAAAGACCAGAACCCCAGTCCCGAGGATCACAGTCCCGGGATTGATCTCGCCTGCCTGCGCCACCAATGCGAACAGGATCTGTGGCAGGGTGCCGCCACCGCCCGGCGTGCCGAGGATGTGATGCAGCTGCCCCGCCGCGATCAGGATGCCCGACGCGGTGATAAAGCCCGAGATCACCGGATGGCTAAGAAAATGCGCCAGAAACCCCAGCCGCAAAATGCCCATCACCACCAGCATCGCACCGGAAAGCGCCGCCAGCGTCACCGCAGCTGAGACGGCATCGGCAAGTCCGGCATCGACCACCGGCGCAACAGCCGAGGCCGTCATCAGCGACACCACCGCGACCGGCCCCACCGCCAGCGTGCGCGACGAGCCAAAGACCGCATAGGCCAGCAAAGGCAGGATCGAGGCGTAAAGCCCTGCCTCGGGCGGCAGGTTGGCAAGCATGGCATAACCAAGCCCTTGCGGAATCAGCATGATCGTCACGATCACCGCCGCCAGCAGGTCGGCGGTGAAAGTCGCGCCGTCATAGCGCCTGCCCCAGTCCAGAATGGGCAACCAGCCCCGCACTCGTCTCACACCCAAACTCCCTGCCCTCGTCCTTTGGACAATAGCAGATCAGCACCGGGGCGGATCAAGCGCAAGCACCTGACTTTTCCCAGCTATTTCCAGGGGGCCTGCAACAGGTCCAGCGGGATTTTCAGATAGCGCCGCCCGTTCGCCTCGGGTTCGGGCAGACGCCCGGCGTTGATGTTGATTTGCAGCGCATGCAGGATCAGCTTGGGCATTGGCAGGGTGCGGTCGCGGGCCTCGCGCACGGCCACGAATTCATCCTCGGTCGGCCGCTGCGACAGGTGGATATTCGCTGTCCGCTGCTCGGTCACGGTCGATTGCCAGCGCGCCTCGCGTCCGCCCTGACAGTAATCGTGGCCGGTGAAAATCCGCGTCTCATCCGGCAGGGACAGGATATCCTGAATCGATCGCCACAGGACATGTGCATCTCCGCCCGGGAAATCGGCACGGGCAGTGCCGCTGTCAGGCATGAACAGCGTGTCATGCACAAAGGCCGCATCCCCGACGACATAGGTGACCGAGGCCAGCGTATGGCCCGGTGAAAACATCACATGGGCGGGGATATTGCCGACCGAGAACCGCTCACCCGCAGCAAACAGCTTGTCCCATTGCGAGCCATCGGCAGGGAAATCAGGCCAGTTATAGAAATCCTTCCACAGGTTTTGCACCTCGACAATCTTTTCGCCGATGGCGGTCGGGGCGCCGGTCTTGCTGCGCAGGTAATCGGCGGCCGAGAAGTGGTCGGCATGGGGATGGGTATCCAGAATCCACTGAACCTCATAGCCTTTATCAGCGATAAAGCTAAGGATGCGGTCGGCCTCGATGGTGGCGGTGGCACCGGATTTCTCGTCATAATCCAGCACCGGGTCGATGATGGCGCATTTTCCGGTCTCGGGGTCGGCTACGACATATTGCACCGAGCCGGTGCGCGCCTCGTAGAAGCCGGTCACTTCCGGGACATTCACCATGGGTCGTCTCGCTTTTGCTTCTTTAAACCGCAGCCGGCCAGGCCGGCCTATGGGATGACCTCTATTCAATCCCACGCCCCAGTGCCACCGAAACCATAGCTGGAAAAGACCCCGCCGCCGCGTCAGAAGGAAGCGGCCAGTAAGGCTCTGGCCGCCTCTGGTTGCTGCGCCGAGGTCAGCCCGCCTCGGTCACGGCGGCGTCTTTCGCGGGCAGATACAGCGCCCCGCCCTGTCGGAATTTTTCGGCCATTTCCTCCATGCCGGCCTGACGCTCGGCCTCGGCCCGGATGTCGTGCGAAATGCGCATCGAGCAGAACTTGGGCCCGCACATCGAGCAGAAATGCGCAAGCTTATGCGCCTCTTTCGGCATGGTCTCGTCATGCATGGCGCGTGCGGTGTCAGGGTCAAGGCCAAGGTTGAACTGATCCTCCCAGCGAAACTCGAACCGTGCCCGCGACAAGGCGTCATCGCGCAGACGCGCCCCGGGATGACCCTTGGCCAGATCGGCGGCATGAGCGGCCAGCTTGTAAGTGATCACACCGGTTTTGACGTCGTCACGGTCGGGCAGACCCAGATGTTCCTTGGGCGTGACATAGCAAAGCATCGCGGTCCCGAACCAGCCAATCATCGCCGCGCCAATGGCCGAGGTGATATGATCATAGCCCGGCGCGATATCGGTGGTCAGCGGCCCGAGCGTATAGAAGGGCGCGTCATGGCAATGGCGCTGCTGCTCATCCATATTCGCCTTGATCTTATGCATGGGCACATGGCCCGGCCCCTCGATCATCACCTGGCAATCCCTGGCCCATGCGATTTTGGTCAGCTCACCCAAGGTGCGAAGCTCGGCGAATTGCGCCTCGTCATTGGCATCAGCGATCGAACCGGGGCGCAACCCGTCGCCCAGACTGAAGCTGACATCATAGGCACGCATGATGTCGCAGATTTCCTCAAAATTCTCATAGAGAAAGCTCTCGCGGTGGTGATGCAGACACCATTTCGCCATGATCGAGCCTCCGCGACTGACGATCCCCGTCACCCTGCGCGCAGTCAGCGGGATCATATGCAGGCGCACCCCGGCATGGATGGTAAAGTAATCGACGCCCTGTTCGGCCTGCTCGATCAGCGTATCGCGGTAAATCTCCCAACTCAGATCCTCGGCGACGCCGCCGACCTTTTCCAGTGCCTGATACAGCGGAACCGTACCAATCGGGACCGGAGCGTTGCGGATGATCCAGTCGCGGATGTTGTGAATATTGCGCCCGGTCGAAAGGTCCATGACAGTATCGGCGCCCCAGCGGATCGCCCAGACCATCTTTTCAACCTCTTCCTCCATGCTGGAGGTGACGGCGGAATTGCCGATATTGGCATTCACCTTGACGCGAAAATTGCGGCCAATGATCATCGGCTCAAGCTCACGATGGTTGATATTGGCCGGGATGATCGCACGACCGGCAGCAATCTCGGCCCGCACGAACTCGGGCGTCACCAGATCGGGCAGATCCGCGCCCATTGGATCACCATCGCGAATATGGGCGGCCAACCTGCCTTCATTCTCGCGGATGGCGACAAATTCCATTTCTGGCGTGACGATGCCCGCACGAGCATAGGCAAGCTGAGTAATTGCCCGGTCCCCGACCGCGCGCAGCGGATCGCGGCGTTCAGGGAATGCAGGGGTCAGGCGCGCGCCCTCGGCAAACCCGTTGTCGGCAGCAGTCACGGGACGGCCCGGATAGGAGGCCACGTCACCGCGCCGCAACTGCCAGTCGCCGCGCAGATCGGGCAGACCACGCGCGATATCGGCCCGCACCCCGGCATCCGTATAGGGGCCAGAGCTGTCATAGACGATCAGCGGTGCCTCGTTTGAAACCGCGATTTCGCGCATCGGCACACGAATATCGTGCACCTGCCCCGGAACATGGATCTTGCGCGATCCGGGCAGAGGGCCGGTGGTGATAGTGGGAAGGGTCTGGCTCATCTCGTTCTCCCTGAGCAGAGACCCAGCCGAGCCCGGAAGCAGAAAGGGGCCAACGGCCCCGCGAGATGCGAAAAGGGCCGGGTGGCCCGAAAGGACCACCCCGCGATCTGCGTATGGGGAAATGCCCTTCGGTCTTCCTACGCCAGTATCAACTGGGTCAGGTTCAAAGGGTCGCTTCACCGGAACCGCTATAAGACGGTCCCTGTCAGCCTCTCAGTCCCCTGGGCGGGACTCCCCTGACGTCCGGGCAGCATGGCCGTTTCCCTGCGGCCGGTCAATACCCTCAGCTGGCAGGCAGGCCGACACCGCCGGCCGAGGCTGCGCTGAGAGCGACAAAGTTCAGCGCCTGCTGACGCACCGCTGCCGCCAGTTCCTGACGGGCTGAAAGCAGGCTGCGCTCGGCATCCAGGACCGGGAAGAAATCAGCCTCGCCCAGTTCATACGAACTGCGGGTCAGGCTGACCGTCTCGCGGGCGTTATCGACCAGACGCGATTGCGCGGAAACTGCGCGAGCGTCGCGGTTATAGCCGGCCAGCGCGTTCTCGACCTCTTCGACCGCTTTCAGGACCGATGCCTGCCACGCCAGCCGCGCCTGTTCGGCACGCGCCTGCGCAGCCGACAGCCGGGCCTCATTCGCACCCCCGGTAAAGAGGGGCAGCGTGATCTGGGGCCCAAAGCCCCAGGTCTTCATGCTGCCGCCACCGCGGATATTGGTCGGCGTGATCGTGCCCGACAGGGTCAGGCGCGGATAAAAGGCGGCCTGCGCCTCGCCCACATCGGCGACAGCTGCGGCAAGGTTGCGTTCGGCCATGCGCACATCGGGGCGCACCCGGATCACATCGGCAGGTACACCGACGCTGGCGCTGTAGCGCGCGCGCGGCTGGCCACCCGTCTTGCGCAACTGCGCCGCGATATCGGTGCTGCGCCCAGCGGTCAGGGTCGCAAGCCGGTTCACCGACTGGTCAAACCCGACCTCAAGCGCGGGCAAGGCCGCCTCGGCCTGGGCAACCAGCTGCTCAGCCTGCAGCACCTCAAGGCGCGAGGCGCTGCCAAAGGCATCCTGCGTCCGCGTCATCTCAAGCGTGCGCTTGCGGCTTTGAAGGCTCTGGCGGGTCAGAGCCATCGTCTCCTGATAGTAGCGCGCATCAACATAGGCCGAGGCGATTGCGCTGGCGACGGTCAGCCGCGCCACTTCTGCTGACAGATAGGCCGCATCCAGCCGGGCCGAGGCACCCTCGCGCGCGGCGCGGTTCTGCCCAAAAAGGTCAATCAGCCACGAAACGCCCAGCGTCGCAGAGGTGGTTTCGACCACGCCGGTTTCGTTGTGCGCGCGTCCGGCCGCACCTTCGGCCTGCGCCTGCGGCAGGTCGTTTGCACCGACCAGCCGGGCATTGGCCTGTGCCTCGCGGATCGTGGCAACAGCGGTCTGGACATCAAGGTTGCGCTTTAGCCCCGCTGCAATCAACGCATCCAGCCGCTTGTCGCGAAACGCTGCCCACCAGGCGTTCGAGCCGGCGCGCCGGGCCGGAGAGCTGGAGGCAAAGCTTGTAGCCACATCGGCCTTGGGCGCCGTGTAGGTGACCGGGTTACAGGCGGCAAGCGCCAGGGTCGAGACGAACCCGCCCAGGATGCCGCGACGGGAAAGAGACAAGGTATGAGTCATCCGAAACTCTCTGCTTGAAACGGCCCGGAACCGGGTCGCGGAAAAGAAGGGAAAGCACGGGCGGCCCCCGGGACCGCCCGTACCCTTGCGGCGAAGCCGGAGCCTAGCCCGCCGTATCGGCTTTTGCAGGCTTCTCAGCTTTTGCGCCGGTCAGGCGGCTGACAAGCCCAAGGACGAACACGAAGAACACCGGAACAAAAAACACAGCAAGGACGGTGGCCGCGACCATCCCACCGATCACGCCGGTACCGATCGCGTTCTGGCTGGCAGCCGAGGGTCCCGTTGCGATCGCAAGCGGCACCACGCCCAGCGTAAAAGCCAGCGAGGTCATCAGGATCGGCCGGAAGCGCAGTTTGGCCGCCTGTACCGCCGCCTCGATCAGGCTTTGACCCTGTTCGCGCAGCTCTTTGGCGAATTCGACGATCAGGATGGCGTTTTTGGCAGACAGGCCGATGATCGCGATCAGGCCGACCTTGAAGTAGATGTCGTTCGGCATGTCACGCAGCATCACCGCCCCGACACACCCCAGAACGCCCAAGGGCACCACCAGCATCACCGACAGCGGAATCGACCAGCTTTCGTAAAGGCCCGAAAGCAGCAGGAAGACAAAGAGAATACTCATCGCATAAAGCAGCGTCGCCTGCGAACCGGCCTGGATCTCTTCCAGAGACTGACCAGTCCATTCATAGCCAAAGCCCTGCGGCAGTTCGGTCGCCAGACGCTCCATCTCGGCCATGGCGGCACCAGAGCTGTAGCCCGGAGCAGCAGCACCCGCGATACGGATCGAGGGATAACCGTTATAACCCACGACCTGCGACGGCCCCTGCTCCCAGCTTACGCTTGCAAAGGACGAGAAAGGCACCATGCCACCATTGCTGTTGCGCACGGTGAGCTTCAGGATGTCCTCGGCCTGCATGCGCGAGTTTTCCTCGGCCTGCATGACCACGCGCTGCATCTTCCCGGCATTGGGGAAGTCGTTGATGTAGGCCGACCCCAGATATTGCGAGATCGTCGCCGAGATATCGGCAAAGGTCACGCCGAAGGCATTGGCCTTTTCACGGTCGATGGTGACATAGACCTGCGCGGCCGAGGGCAGACCCTCGATGCGCAGGCCGGTCGCGATGCCGTTTTCCTGCGCCTTGGCCATGATCTGCTGGGCGGCTGCAAGCAGCGCGTCCTGCCCCTGCCCACCACGGTCCTGCAGGCGGAAGCTGAAGCCGCCAGTGGAACCAAAGCCGGGAATCGGAGGCGGAGACAGCGCATAGGCCTGCGCGTCCTGATAGGTAAACATCTCCATATTCGCGGCATCAGCGATGGTCTGTGCCGACTGATCACGCTCGGCCCAGTCCTTGAAGGTGACGAACATCAGCCCGGCATTCGGCCCCTGCCCCGAAAAGCTGAAGCCCCGGATTGCCACGGTATTCTCGACCGCGTCGTTGCGCTGGAACATCTGTGCGGCCTGCGTCAGCACCTCATCGGTGCGGTTCGAACTGGCCGTCGGCGGGGTCTGGATATCGGTAATGATAAAGCCCTGATCCTCGTTCGGCAAAAAGCTGGTCGGCAGGCGCAGAAAGCCCATGGCCGTCGCTCCGACAAGCGCCAGATAAAAGACCATCATCACCAGCCGCCGCCTCGTGACAAAGCCGACCACGCGGGTATAGCGGTTGGTCAGCCGGTCGAAGTTGCGGTTAAACCAGCCAAAGAAACCTTTTTTCTCGTGATGGCCATTGATGGGCTTGAGGAAGGTCGCGCAAAGCGCCGGCGTCAGCGTCAGCGCGAGGAAGGCCGAGAACAGGATCGACACCACCATGGTCAGCGCGAACTGGCGATAAATGATACCCGACGAACCGGGGAAAAAGGCCATAGGCACAAAGACCGCCGCCAGGACCAGCGTGATGCCGACGATAGCGCCCGAGATCTGGTCCATGGCTTTTTCCGTCGCCTCACGTGGCGGCAAACCCTCGCTTGCCATGATGCGTTCGACGTTCTCGATCACCACGATCGCGTCATCGACAAGGATGCCGATGGCCAGCACCATGGCGAACATGGTCAGCACGTTGATCGAAAAGCCCGCCGCCAGCATGACGGCCACCGTTCCCATCAACGCGATGGGCACCACAACGGTCGGGATGATCGTATAGCGAAAGTTCTGCAAGAACAGGAACATCACCAGGAAAACCAGTCCCACCGCCTCTAGCAGCGTATGCAGAACCTTTTCGATCGAGGCCTCGACGAAAGGTGTGGTGTCATAGGGAATGGTGTAGGTGACCCCATCCGGAAAGAAGCGGGACAGTTCCTCCATCTTCTCATGCACCGCCTCCGAGGTGTTCAGCGCGTTACCGGTCGTCGAAAGCTGGATACCCAGCGCCGCCGCCGGCTTGCCGTTGATACGCGACGAGAAGCTGTAGCTCTCTGCCCCGATTTCAAGCCGCGCCACGTCGCGCAAAAGCACGGTCGAGCCGTCGGGATTGGCGCGCAGCACGATGTTACCGAATTCATCGACATCGTCGAGCTGACCCTTGATCAGCACGGTCGCGGTCAGCTGCTGGCCGATGGGGTTCGGGTCTGCGCCGACCTTGCCTGCCGCAACCTGCGCGTTCTGCGCCCGTACCGCTGCCACGATCTCGGCCGAGCTGAGGTTAAGCCCGGTCATCTTGGTCGGGTCGACCCAGATGCGCAGTGCACGTTCCGGCGCAAAGACCTGTGCGCGACCGACACCCTCAATGCGGCGTATCTCGCCCACCACGTTGCGGTTCAGGTAATCCCCAAGCGCGATGTCGTTCAGCGTGCCGTCATCAGAGGTCAGAGCAACCAACATCAAAAAGCCGGTGCCCGCCTCCTCGATCAGGATACCCTGATCGACCACACTTTGCGGCAACAGAGGTTCGACCCGGGCGACCGCGTTCTGCACATCGACCTGAGCGCGGGCAACGTCGGTTCCCGGTTCGAATGTCGCGGTGATCGACATGGCGCCCGAAGAATCCGAAACGGATTCGTAATAGGCCAGCCCTTCGACGCCGTTCAGCTCATCCTCGATGGGCTGGGCGACGGCGCGGTTGATCTCGCCCGGCGCGGCACCGGTGTAGGCGGTCGAAATGGTGATCTGTGGCCATGCCACCTGCGGGTATTGCGCGACCGGGATCAGCGGCAGGGACAAAATCCCCGCGATGACGAAAAAGATCGCGATTACCCAGGCGAGCACTGGCCGGTGAATGAAGAACCGTGCCATCCGCTTACTCCTGCGCTGCGGGCTGAGCGGATTCTTCCGCAGCGGCCGGGGCTTCGGTTGCAGCCGGCGCATTTGCCGGGAGCGCAACCACCTTGGCGTCGGGATACAGCTTTTGTGCACCCGCAACCACAACCCGATCGCCCGGCTTCAGCCCCGCTTCGACCAGCCAGCGGTTATCGGTGGTCTGGCCAAGGGTCACATTGCGGCGCTCGACAGTTTCGTCATCCTTCATCGCATAGACATAGGCCTGACCCGACTGGTCGCGCTGCACCGCCATTTGCGGCACGATCAGGGCGTTGTCGCGTACCGCCTGTTCAATCCGCACGCGGACGTAAAGACCCGGCAGCAGATCGCCCTCGGGGTTCGGGAACTCGGCCCGCAGCGTGATCTGCCCGGTCGAGCTGTCCACGCTTGCTTCCGAGAACAGCAGTTTGCCCGAATGGGTATATTCCGTGCCGTCATCAAAGATCAGCCGTACCTCGGCTTCATCAGACGAAAGCATCGCAAGCTGCCCCGCAGCCAAAGCGCGGCGCAAGGCAAAAAGCTCGGACGAGGATTGGGTAAAGTCCACATAGACCGGGTCAAGCTGCTGGATCGTCGCCATGATGTCGGTCTGGGCGTTGACCAGCGCGCCCTCGGTCACCAGCGCGCGGCCGACGACGCCCGAAATCGGAGCCGTAACATCTGTGTAGCTGCGATTCAGTTCGGCCTCTTGCAGCGAGGCACGCGCAATGGCGACATCGGCCTCTGCCTGCGCAAGGGCGGTCGTCGCGTTGTCCAGATCGACGCCCGCCGTCACCTTGCGTTCGCGCAGGGCACGAGCCCGCTTTTCCTGATCGGCAGCGTTCAGCGCCGTTGCCTGGGCCCGCGCAAGCGTCCCCTTGGCACTGGCCACACGTACGTCATAGGGCGCGGGGTCGATGCGATAAAGAACGTCGCCCGCCTCGACCTTGCCGCCCTGTTCAAAGACGCGCTCAATGACGATACCGCCGACCCGCGGCCGCACTTCGGCGATGCGGGTGGCGGCAACACGGCCCGGCAGCTCATTGATTACCGGCAATGCTTCGGGCTGGATTTCCAGTACGCTGACCTGCGGCGGCGGCAGCTGCTGGGCCAGAGCAGGCCCCATCAGCAGACAGCAAAGCACGAACCCGGCGCCCAGGCCGGGGAAAATTGGTTTTTTCATAGGGTCTTTCCTGTGAACCTCAGTGTGGGAGGTCAGTCTCCGTTTGCGCCAGGATCGCTTTCCGCGATCGCCATCAATTCATCGAGAATGTCATCACGGGTTTCCTGATCGAACCGGCTGAAACCGAAAAATTCGAGAAACGCCATGCCATGCAGGGCCAGAAGCGTCATGAGCATCCGTTTGCGGTCTCCGGCCTGTTCGGCAACGGCCTGGATGTCGCCAGAGATCACCTCACGCATGATCTCACGGCATTCGGCATGTTCGCCCATGCTCGCACTGATCAGCAATGCGATTTCAAGCTCTTCCTCGGTCGGAACCCGGCGGCATTTGTCGATCAGCGTCAGCAGCATGGTATTTGGCTTGCCTTCATGTCGCGCCTGAATTTCAGCGAAAACCTCACGGTGCTGGGCCATCTTGTGACGTATGAAAGCGGCAAGCAGCCCGGCCTTGCTTTCGCAATCATAAACCACGCTGGATTTACTGATTCCGGCCTCCTTGGCGACTGCATCTATGCTGAGACCGGCCGCACCGACACGTCGGGCCACCCTTTCGATGGCGGACATCAGTTCATCGCGGCTGATGGTTCGTTTGCGGCCCAAAATCGCCTCCACCATTTCCGTATGACCGTTCGTTTATTGACAGGATGGCCCCGAGTCAACCGCCAGAACTTCCCACACGGAAAGGTGAACGGCGTGTGGGTGTGTCCATGAATCCACAGATGTCCACACTATCCAAAGGTCGTACTTCCTTACCGCCACTGACGCCGTCCACAGTGCACATATGGAACAAGAACGAGGGATGAGATCATGAAAGGCACAGTCATTCTGACAGGCCGCAATGGTGCGCTGGTCTCGGGCGAATATGAGGTCAGCGGCGACACACTTCGCGTTTCCTATGGCGGAAATGAACGCGAGGTCCGTATCGACGGCGGGTCGGTCGACCATCTGGCGCAGGCGCTTTTGCGCGATCTGTGGCTGGGGTAAGCAGACCCTGACGCCGTAGCATGCGTCACCCCCTTCCGTCTTGACCGGGTTTCATGCAAGAACCTGACTAAACGGACTGACCTGGGGGTTAGATGACGGCGACAATCGCAGCCAGAATGACCCGCGCCGGACTGGTTGCTGCGGCGCGAGTGCTGCTAAGCCTGCGGGCCATCGACCTGCCCCCTAAAGGCAGCGGGCCGCGCGTTCTTGTTGCCAACCACGTCAGCCATGCAGATTTCGTGGCGCTTTGGTCGGTTCTGCCGAAACAGTTGCGATTGCAAACCCGGCCAGTCGCGGGCGCGGATTATTGGGAACGTTCGGACCTGCGGCGCTGGACCGCCAATCATGTATTCCGCGCCGTGCTTATCGATCGTGACCCGGCCAGCCGGCGCTCGGACCCGGTCGAAGCGGTGGCCGAGGTGCTGCGCAGCGGCGAGGACGTGATCTTTTTCCCCGAAGGTACGCGCAATCTGACCGACGCGCGGCTATTGCCGCTGAAATCGGGCATCTACCACCTTGCCCGCACTGTCCCCGAGGTAGAAATCGTGCCGGCCTGGATCCTGAACCTTGACCGCATTCTGCCCAAAGGGGCCTTTCTGCCGGTGCCTCTGAATTGCGCTGTGCGTTTTGGCACCCCGATGCAGGTCGGGCCGGGCGAAAGCCGCGAAGATTTCCTGAACCGCCTCTCATCCGCCATGCTGGCGCTGGCCGAGGCAAAGGGCTGATCCATGGACCGTTTCCACTCGCCTTCTGCCTATGTGTTCTACGGGCTTTTCGCCTTTCTGATCCTTGCCACACTGGTCGCGCAATTCCTGATCCGTTCGGGCAGGGTCACCGAACCAACGGCGGGGAACCTGACCCAGCGCATTCGCGCCTGGTGGGTGATGATCGGCATGCTTGCCCTGATCTTTACCCTTGGCGCGGGGGCAATCACGCTGTTCTTTGCACTGTGTTCGATGGCGGCACTGCGTGAATTTGCCACCATCACCCATACCCGGCGCGACGATCATGACGGGCTGGCCATCGCCTTTTACCTGATCCTGCCTTTGCAATATCTGCTGGTCTATTTCGAAGTCCCGGTCTTTGCCGCGCTGCTGATCCCGGTTTACAGCTTTCTGCTGCTGCCGGTCATCACCGTGTTTAAAGGCGAGGTGCAGGGCTTTCTGACCCGCGTGTCAGAAACACAATGGGGGCTTATGGTCTGCGTCTATTGCGTGTCGCATATCCCGGCGATTCTGACTCTGGACATCCCGTTGTACCGCTACAGCGCCTTTACGCTGGTCGCATGGCTGATCCTGGTCGTGCAGGCCTCGGATGTGCTGCAATATATCTGGGGCAAGAGCATCGGCCGCCACCTGCTGGCCCCGCGCGTCTCACCCTCGAAAACGGTTGAGGGGCTGGTCGGAGGCATGCTGAGCGCCACGGTTCTGGGGATGGCGCTGACGCCGATCACCCCTTTCCGCTGGTGGGAGGCAGGGCTGATCGCCCTGACCGTTACCGGCTTTGGCACTTTGGGCGGGCTGATCATGTCAGCGATCAAACGCGACCGCGGGGTCAAGGACTGGGGTACACTGGTCCAGGGGCATGGAGGCATTCTTGACCGGCTGGACAGTCTGGTCTTTTCGGCTCCGGTATTTTTGCACATTCTTGCTTGGGGGTGGATGTGACCGAGGATTTCAGCCGGCGCCCGATCGCCAGCCGCAATACGAAATGGGCAGCGCGGGTCACCCGATGGCTGGTCGCGCGCCAGATCGAGCCGAACCGCATCTCCATGGGTTCGGTCGTGGCGGCAGTGCTTGCGGGTGCGGCCTTTGCCCTGTCCGCACTTGTCGGCTCGCAATGGGCAGCGGGGCTGCTGTTGCTTCTGGGGGCGCTCTTTTGTCAGCTGCGCCTGCTTTGCAATCTATTTGACGGGCTGGTCGCGGTCGAAGGCGGCATGGGGTCACCCGATGGCGCTTTCTGGAACGAAGTACCGGACCGGCTGTCGGATGTGCTGATCCTGACCGGCTTTGGCATGGCGGCAGGCTATTGGGGTGTTGGCCTGCTTGCCGGGGCGCTGGCGATCACTACCGCCTACCTGCGGGAGTTTGGCCGGGCGGCGGGGCTGGGGTCGGATTTCCGCGGGCCGGGTTCAAAATCGCATCGCATGGCGGCGGTAACGATTGGCGCGCTGGCTCAGATCCTGGCTTGGGTTGCCGGGCTTGGCTGGCCGGTGCTGAGCTGGACGCTGTGGCTTGTGGTGGCTCTGGTCGCGGTAACTATCCTGCGACGCAGCCAGCGCATACTTGACGGGTTGACGGGCCAGGCGTGAATTCGGGGCTGTCCCTGCCCGCTTGGCGTGATAAGGGATAACTTCGCCAATTCCTTCGTGATACTGGCCGCTCAGCACGGACAATCAGACGACAGAGAACCCAGCCATGCCCGCATATCGTTCCCGCACCACCACCCATGGCCGCAATATGGCAGGGGCCCGCGGCCTCTGGCGTGCGACCGGGGTGAAAAACAGCGATTTCGGCAAACCGATCATCGCGATTGTAAACAGTTTTACCCAGTTCGTGCCGGGACATGTGCACCTGAAGGACCTGGGCCAGATGGTTGCGCGCGAGGTCGAAGCGGCTGGCGGTATCGCCAAAGAGTTCAACACCATCGCGGTCGATGACGGTATCGCCATGGGCCATGACGGCATGCTTTATTCGCTGCCTTCGCGCGAACTGATCGCCGACTCGGTCGAATATATGGTCAACGCGCATTGCGCCGATGCCATGGTCTGTATTTCGAACTGCGACAAGATCACCCCCGGCATGCTGATGGCAGCAATGCGGGTGAACATCCCGACGATCTTTGTCTCGGGCGGACCGATGGAGGCGGGCAAGGTCACGCTGGGCGATGGCCGCAAGGTCGCGCTGGATCTGGTCGATGCCATGGTCGCTGCGGCTGATGACAAAGTGTCGGACGCAGATCTGACCGCTATCGAAGAGGCCGCCTGCCCGACCTGCGGCTCGTGCTCGGGGATGTTCACCGCCAACTCAATGAACTGCCTGACCGAGGCGCTGGGGCTGTCGCTGCCCGGCAACGGCTCGACCCTGGCAACTCATGCCTATCGCAAGAACCTGTTCCTTGAGGCTGGCCGGCGTATCGTCGACATCACCCGCCGCTATTATGAACAGGATGATGCCTCGGTCCTGCCACGCTCGGTCGCCAGCAAGGCCGCATTCTATAACGCCATGTCGCTGGATATCGCCATGGGCGGTTCGACGAACACCGTGTTGCACCTGCTTGCGGTCGCGCAGGAAGGCGGGGTCGATTTCACCATGGACGACATCGACGCCCTGTCGCGCAAGGTGCCCTGCCTGTGCAAGGTCGCGCCGAACAAGGCCGATGTGCATATGGAGGACGTCCATCGCGCCGGCGGCATCATGGCGATCATGGGCGAGCTTGACCGCGCCGGACTTGTCGATCGTAATTGCACCACGGTCCATGCCCCGACCATCGGCGCGGCTATCGACCAATGGGATATCGTGCGCAGCAACGATCCGCAGACGCGCCAGCTGTTCATGGCCGCGCCGGGCGGCGTACCGACACAGGTGGCGTTCAGCCAATCCTCACTCTGGCCCGATCTGGATCTGGACCGCGAAAAGGGCGTTATCCGTTCAGCCAAAACCCCGTTCTCAAAGGACGGCGGTCTGGCAGTGCTCAAAGGCAATCTGGCCGTCGATGGCTGCATCGTAAAGACCGCAGGCGTGGACGAATCCATCCTGGTCTTTTCGGGCAGGGCCAAGGTCTATGAAAGCCAGGACGCGGCTGTCTCGGGCATCCTGACCGGCAAAGTCGAGGCCGGGGATGTGGTCGTCATCCGTTACGAAGGACCCAAAGGTGGGCCGGGCATGCAGGAAATGCTCTATCCGACCAGCTACCTGAAATCCAAGGGGCTTGGAAAAGCCTGCGCGCTGATCACCGACGGCCGTTTTTCGGGCGGGACCTCCGGCCTGTCCATCGGCCATGTCAGCCCCGAAGCCGCTGCCGGCGGCATCATCGGTCTGGTGCATGACGGTGACCTGATCGAGATCGACATTCCCAACCGCTCGATCCGTCTGGCGGTCCCGGATGACGAGCTGGCCGCCCGTCGCGCCGAACAAGAGGCCCGGGGCTGGAAACCCGCGCAGCCGCGCCAGCGTCAGGTTTCGGGCGCGCTTAAGGTCTATGCACAATTCGCTGCCTCGGCCGACAAGGGTGCGGTGCGTATCCTGCCCGAGTAAGCCCATAGGGCGCGGCCGCTTTGACGACGGTTGCGCCCGATCTATCACTGGCCCAGCCGCTCAAGCACAACCGCCGTGCCAATCCCGCCCGCAGCAGCGATGGCGGCCAGGCCTCGCTGACCGGGCAAGCCCAGCTCATGGCACAGACGCACGAGGTTGATTGCCCCCGATGCGCCAATCGGGTGACCCCGCGCAAGCGCCCCGCCGCCGCGATTGATCAGCGTCTGCGGCAGATCAGTCAGCTGGGCGCAGGCGATTGCCTGAACGGCAAAGGCTTCCATCATCTCGACAGCTTCAAAAGAGGTGGGGCAAAGGTCGGTCGCCGCCATGACGGCGCGGATCGCGCCGACCGGGGCAAGACCCGGCAATTCAGGATCAGCCCCGCACGTCGCCCCGGCAAGCATACGCCAGCCGCTGTGCGCAAGCTTTTGCGCCAGCCGCGCTGAAACCATCAGGCAGAACCCTGCCCCATCGGCCGCAACCGCAGCATTTGCGGTGGTGATACTGCCCCGTAACACCGGCGCGCGGCTACAAAGCCGCTCTGTCATTGAGCGTGCGAACGGATCACTATCGATCCCCGCAATCGCTGTAATCTCAGACCGCATATGTATCCTGGCGGCAAGCGCCCGCGCGTGGCTTGCGATGGACCACTGGTCCTGAACCTCGCGCGTGATCCCGAGCCGCAGCGATATGGCCTCGGCCGCCGCGACCATATCAGGATCGCGTTCGGGCCATGGCGTAAAGGACGGCTGGTCATAGGCCTCGGGCGCGCCGCCCTCTGGATCGGTGCGCAGCCGAAGCGGGCGTCGGGAATAGCTTTCAACCCCGCCCGCAATGACAACCTCGCATTGACCCGAGCGGATCAGGGCATCGGCCAGCATGACCGCATCCATGCCCCCGCAGCATTGCCGGTCGATCGACAGGCCGGCCACCCGCTCGGCCAGCCCCGCCGCCAGCGCCACCACCCGGGCAGGATTGCCCCCGCCGCCAAGCGCGTTCGACAAAATCAGCTCATCGACATTATCTGCTGCCAGCCCAGCATCGCGCAGCAGATCCGCGATGACCGGAGCAGCGATCTGGTGCAGCTCAAGCGCGCGGAAAGCGCCGTTACGCGGCACGACAGCACTGCGACGGGCGGCAAGGATGACAGGATCGCTCATGCTTTTGCCCCAAAGCAGCGTGCCAGCGACGCCAGATCCGGCTTGCCCGAGGCAAGCACCGGCAGACGCGACAGAAAAATGATGCGACGCGGGGCAGCGTGATCCCCCAGCGCCTCGCGGCAGGCCCGGCGCAGTCGCGCGGCCAGCGTATCATCGCCCTGCCCCTCAACCACCGCAAGGACGGAATGGCCGCGCCGTGGGTCCGGGACCGCAAGGGCCGCGCAAAGCCCCGCCCCGGCTGTAGCCAGCGCCGCCTCGACATCCTCAAGGAAAAGGTTCCGATCCGCGACCAGAACCATGCGGCTTTCTCTGCCCCGCAGGAAAAGATGGCCTGCCCCGTCCAGCCAACCGATATCACCGGTGACAAGGTGGCCTTCCTCCTGGGGAGGCAGTGGCAGGTCTGGCTCGGCATAGCCGTCAAAAAGATACGGACTCGCGACCGCGATCCGCCCTGCGGGGCCCAGGTGCAGGCTCACCCCCGGATAGGCACGACCCACCGAGTCTTCGGGCGTTGCACCGTCAGCCATGGTGATGAAACTGGTCTCCGAGGTGCCGTAAAACTCACGGATCACGGCATTCGGGCACAGCGCCGCCATCGCCGCGCGGCAATCGGGGTCCAGCTTGCCACCGCCGCAAAACACATGGGTCAAACTGTGCAACGGACCCGCATCCGCCATCAGCAAGCGTCGCAATTGCGCGGGCGTCGCATAAAGCACCGTCGCCGCACTATCCGTTAGTTGCCGCATTTGGCTGCGTGGACTGTCTCCGGCAAGCAGCAACAGCCCCGCGCCAAGATGCAGCGCCTCTAACGTCGCATAAAGCGCCAGTGAGTGGCCAAGCTGGCCCAGCACTGCATAGCGGTCGCGCGGTGAAAGGCCAAAGGCGGCGCGGCTGATCTCAAAGCTTGCGATCCATGAGCCATGACTGCGCCGGATTGTCTTGACGCGCCCGCCCGAGCCCGAGCTTTGACAGAAAAGCCAAGGCGCAGGCTGGGTCCCGGCCGGGCGGATGCCCTGATGGCTGGCATGGACCGGCAACCCTTGCGCCAGACAGTCAAGAAGCGCCGTCGCAACCGGCGCATTCTGTCCGCGCAGCCCGTAACTGAGAACGGCTTCGCGCCGGGCCGGGACAAAGCGGGCCGTCGCCGGATTCACAGGCGGAAATCGCGCGGACCTGCCGGGACACGATGCCAGGCAAGCATCTGCGGCCTTACCCTTGCCAAAGCCTGTACAAGCATACCGGTGATCGCCGCCTTTAACAGATCACCCGGAATAAAGACCGCAACGAGGCGGAATGCTTCTATCAGGCTTTTGCCGCTGACAAGGGCTAGCCCGCTGGCCCCAAGCAGATAAAGGACTAGGATCCCACCAAAGACCGCGCCCAGCCCAGCCGCCAGCCCAGCCGAACGCAGCCGCACATGTTCGACGAACAGCCCGGTTGCAAAGGCCGCGACCGGAAACCCAAGTGCAAATCCTGCTGTCGGCGAGACAAAAACGCCAAGCCCCCCGCGCCCACCAGCAAGAAGCGGCAGGCCAAGCGCAACCAGCAGCAAAAACAGCCCGGCCGCCGCAGCGCCACGCCGCGCCCCAAGGACCGCACCAGCCAGCATGACGCCCAACGTCTGGGCAGTGATCGGCACGCCAAAGCCAAGCGTGATCTGCGGCACCAGCCCCAGCGCCGCAATCATGGCCGCGAACAGGGCGATCTGGGCGATATTCCGTTCCATTCGGTTTCTCCGGTCTCAGGGTTCCTGTTGGGGAGAGCCAAGCGGCCCGCCGCGTGCCCGCAAAGCTTCTCCGACATGATCGGCGTCGTCCAGAGCTTGCAGCGTCAAGGGCAGGATCAGCCTCCAGCCCGGACGGCGGCAAGATCGGGCGCGCCAGGCCTCGGCCAGCGTTCCGGCCCGCTCGACAATGACTGGCGTAAAGCGGATGACAAGCGGGATGGCCGTATCAAGCAGATGCACGGGTAGGCCCAACCGGCCAAGGGGCGCTGTCAGGTGTTGCAGCACCTCGACCAGATCCTCAAGCCCTGTGGTCATGGTAACAAGATTGGCGAGCCCGATCAGCGTCACCATACGCAACGTGATCAACACCCCGCTTTGCCAGTCCCCCGTTACCCCATGCCAGACAAGCAGGATAAGGACAAAGGGCACAACCACCCGCATCCCGCACATGCCCGCGCGGAAAAAGGCTGTGCCCGGTGCGGCGTAAAGCGCCAGAACCAACAGCAGCGCCGTCACATGAACGACCATACTGCCAGTCAGGAACAGCCCGGTCGAAGCAAGGCACAGCCCCGCAAGCTTGAGCCCCGCCGGCCAGTGATGGGCGCGTGTCTTAACCGGCGAGGTCAGCGATATCATCCAGATCCCCCAGACGGATCATCTCGGCCGTAAAGCGCGGCAGGACCTCAGCCGGCGTACCTTGGGCAACGATGCGACCACGGTCCAACCAGAACAATTCCTTACAATCTTCAAGATCCGATGGCTCGTGCGAAATATGCAGCGACCGCGTATTGACCCGCCGCAGGTAGCGCGCAAGTTGGCGGCGGGTCGGGATGTCAAGCCCGGCATAAGGTTCATCAAGGATCAGAAGCCGTGGGCGCATCGCCAACACCGCCATCATGCAGACGAGATGCTTCTGTCCCTGTGACAGCGCCGAGATCGGGGCATCCTTCCAGTGCAGCTTGTCAAAACTGTGCAGCACGGCCTCGGCCCTCGCGGCGGCTGCATGTTTGTCCAGGCCTTGTTGCCGCAAGCCAAAAGCGATTTCTTCGCTAACGCGCGGAAAGATGATCTGATGCTCAGGGTTCTGAAAGAGGATACCTACAGTCGCAAGCGCTTCACGGCGATCCCTGAAAATATCATGTCCTCCGATGCGAATGGTCCCCGAACTCGGGGCTATCAGTCCGGCAAGCAGCCGCGCCAACGTACTTTTCCCCGAGCCATTGCGGCCGACCACACCGATACGCCGCGCAGTCGAGTATAATGTCAGCCCTGAGAGCACAGGACGGCCTGCAACTTCATGGCCCACCTCGTCGAGATGGATGGCCAGGTCTGCGCTATCGTCCTCGGGTCGTTTCTGCATCGTCCGGATCTCATGCTTTCTCGGCACCGCCGAATATCCCGGCCCTTTAATCGCAGATGTGCGTCCAGAGAAAGGCAGGATTACGATCACTGTCTTGCAGAGCGTCGTCAGGGAGAGCGCGGTAGTCACACTCGCGTCACACGAACACTTTGGCGTGTGATGGCCGTTGTTTGAGAAGTCGCGCCCGATCAGGCTTCACAGGAGCAATCCACGGGTTAACGGTTTGAGATGACGAGACCTGCCCCTGCCTGCTCTTATATTAAAAATTACCTGGTTCATGTTGCCAACTGGCGGATCCATAGCCTGATGGAGGCTATGTCGACGCCGCCGGGGAATCTGGCTGCGGTTTTGTCATAGCGTGTTGCCAGCCGAGGGCTGTTCTTGAGTTTGTTGAAGCACCGCCCGGCCATGTTGCGCAGCGTATAGATGGTCATGTTGACAACCGTTCGAACCTTGCGGTTCCTGCGCATCGGGATCATCGGCAGGGCGTTGCGGCTTTCGATCTCTGCCCGAATTTATCAGAGTCATTTCCCCTGTCCGCCACCAGAACCACAGGCTGCGGCAGGTTATCAGTCATCACCAGATCACAGCCGGTATGGTCGGAGTTCTGGCCCGGCCTGATCCCGGTCCTCATCGGGGGCCCGCGCCGTCGACGCGGAGATGGATCCTGGTCGGGAACCCACCTCTCGAATGGCCAGGAGCCTCTTTCGGAGTCCCCCTTTTGCGCCCGCCGCATGATGACGGACGCGGATCACGGTGCTGTCGACCATCTGGAGCTTGTCGGGTGCAATTCCCGCGTGGTTCGAGCCGCGTCCAGAATGTCCTCCCACAGCCCCGCCAGGGTCCAGCGGCGGAACTGACGGCAGACCGAGGACCATTTGCCGAACTCTTCGGGCAGGTCGCGCCAGGGCGCACCGCTTCTTGCAGTCCGGAAAATACAGAGGTGGACCCGCCTGGTGAGACAGTTTGGCGGCTTGGCTAAGGTGGATCGGGTTGGTTTCTATGCCGCCAGTCGCTCCGTCATTTCCGCCGTAGCATAGACCTCGTCGGGTGTCCTGCCGCCGAAGGTCGAGTGCGGGCGTCTCTCATTGTAGTAGGCTATCCATGAACCGATCCCGTTGCGGGCTTCGCTTCCGGTCTCGAAGGCGTTGAGGAAGACGCACTCGTATTTGAGGCTGCGCCACAGCCGCTCGATGAAGACGTTGTCCATCCAACGGCCGCGCCCGTCCATCGAGATGCGGATGCCGGCGTCCTTCAGCGTGGTGGTGAAGG
>NZ_JAFL01000018.1:0-70843 GCF_019633685.1 Paracoccus sp. J56 | reverse complement strand
CCCTGATCACCAGCAATCTGCCCTTCGATGAATGGACGGAAACCTTCGGTTCCGAGCGTCTCACCGGCGCGCTGCTCGACCGACTGACCCACCACGTCAACATCATCGAGATGAACGGCGAAAGCTATCGCCTCGCCAACAGCACAGCCCGTAAACAGCGCTGATCACCATAAAATATCTACCCACGATTGGCCCTAAGGGGCCAGTGCGCCATGGCTCGCGCCAGCTATGTGGCCAGCGCGCGCGCCATGGCGCACCCCCCAACTGGCCGGACTTTACGCCGCCGCCCCGGCCGACTTTTGCTCCGCCGTTGACAGGGCGCCGCGATCGTTGGTTACTATCGTGGCCTCGTCCCCAACCTTGACCACCACTTCGATGAACCCTCGCGAGCCCTTACCGGTCTGGACCGTCGTTGCATCCTCCACTCGGATCGAGCGGATCAATTCGCCCTCCTCTCGCGGCGCGAGATAACACATCGCGGACGTCACCTGCTCTCCACTAACCCGCGCCTGCGCCTTGGCGGCTGCGACAACCTTCGCCGCTTTGCGGCGAAACATGACTTGAACCTCGGGGATGCCGTTGACCATTTTTGACTCCCAGAATCAGTTAGTTGCTTCCTACGCTCAGGAGAAAAAATGGAGGTTCACATATCGGATACAGCACGGGCAGGCCAATTTCGCGGCCAACGGATAGGCGAACGGCAAATCCATGAACTGATCGGTATTGCCCGCGGCCTTCTCGCTGACGGTCACCTGAATGATGGAGAAATCAACTTTCTTCATCGATGGCTGGCCGCCGACGATGGGGCTCGGGTAAACCCACTGGTGTCATGCCTCGTCACGGTTAGCGCTATACCGCAGCCATGCAGTTAGCCGAGGCAGGATGTACGGACGCCGAGATCCAGTCAGTTACAGGGCACAAGACGCTGACGATGGTCCAAAAGTACCGCTCACAAGCAAATCAAAAGCAGGTCTCCAAGGCGGCTCAGAGTCGTAGAGAACAGAACAGGGACGGAACGTGATAGTGCTAAAACATGTGCCAAAACCCTTCGGCACAGGGTCAAATCCGTTGCCTATATACGCAAGATTGTGTATATTTTTCAATATGGTGCGGGTGGAGGGACTTGAATTCTGCCTAGAACACCTAAAATCAATTAGTTACGGGAACTTTTGTAACATTGTGACGCCCCTAAAAATGGGCTAAGTGACGTAACGTCACATGCAGAAATGGCGGGGGATTACCCCCGCCATTCCCGAAACAACTAACAATGTAGTGTCGCGCGGCAAAGAGTTTCCGCCACACCATGACGGGGTTGCAGGGCACTCGCCGTCTTGCCCGGCGCGTTTGTGGCAATGAGCCGGACCACCGGGCCGCGCCAGCCCAAACCTTTGCGCCATTCAGGCGGCGCAATCTTTCCTGATCGAATCCGGCCAGATATTTTCAGCCATCAGATTTTCACCTGCCAAAATCTCGGCAATTTCCCTCAAATCAGCCCGATCTTGCAAATGCGGGCCGATATAGGCTGATGCCAATGTTCCCCTGATTTGATCCCATTCAGCTTCCGGGATGTAAACAGGATCGTGTTTTTCCATAATTAAACCTCTTTGTCAGGACCGGGGATAATCTGGCATAAGCGATTCGGCAATTCAAGAGTCCCCCAAAGATTTTTTAGGTCAAGTTATTTGACTCACTATATAGGCATATAGGCAAATACCCAGATAGGCATGTAGGTATATGCCTATATTCATTTTGAATTGGCCTTTGCCGCTTTCGCCGCAGCGCGTTGACGACGCTTTTTTTCGCGCTCTCGTGCCCGGATATGCTCGGCCATCTCTTCCGGTGACATGCCGGTCAGGTCACTATTAGGTGTCTCACGTTTCTTCCGGCGTTTCGCGTTATATTCAGCCGAACGTTCTTTACGCCAAAGGTCGATCCTGTCGCGTTCCCGCACCTGTTTCGTATCCGCCTCTTTCATCGCTGTTGATTGCGCAACCCATGCGGCCTCTAATGCTCGCTTGGCTTCAATAGTCTCCACCGCGTCAGGGCCATAGACGCGCAAGGCATCATTATAAGCGCGTTCCGCTTCGATTCTGGTAAACACGGCCCGATCATATCGGCTTTTGCACATGGTAATATTCGGGCGGGGACGCCAAATGCCGCCGTAATCCACTATATCGCCAGTCATGGGTTGGCCGGGTGGTAGAAAGTCCCAGATAATTCCACGACGGTCTTTCTTTGTCCGATGCTGGTAGGGCGGTTCTGAAAAGTCCGGCCACGCAACATCCTTTATGAATAACGTTTCAGGCTTTTCCGTTTCAGGCTCGGGCGCGGCCTGTGGTTCCTCACTACCAACTTTTGCAAGTTCTGCGAGTAAATGAGATTCATAAGGGTTGAGTGCGAGAAATTCAGCGCAGATCATCTCGCAATCGGAATCGGGTTTCCCCGGCGTAGGTTGTTCAGGTTTGGTATCCAGTTCAGGACGAAATATTTCTTGAAGCTCTTCAATTGTGAAAAGCCCATCACATTCAGCTTGTAGTTTCGATAAATCCATGAAATAAGAATCTTAGTTAGGACTTGGGGAACGGCGGGCTTTACATAGCTCGCCGTTTTTCATTTTACGCTCGCGTCAATCTGATCCGCGATGTCGTTCAGGATGCTTTTGCTAGCGACGTATTTTCCAAGACCTTGCAGGGACTCAATGGCAAAGCCGGTGCCCGCTGCCCTTAACCGCACGATCTTGGTAGCGAGTGCTTTTTCATGACCTTGCGTGATAGCCCGAATTGACCGCGCCAGCTCTTTGGCTTCCTCGCGATCGGTATTCAACATCAACTCGCCAATCGTCATTCCGACATGGTTGTTGGTGTCGATTTCGATCGTCACGCCGGGGATGTCCGCCTGGATGGTGCCTTCCCCAACCTCACGGCGAATCCAATACGCGATAAGGTCGTTCACGGTCTTCAACCCGCGCGCGGCAATGATTTGCTGAATCTGGGTCATGCGCTCGGCGGGAATGCGGATAGTTGCTTTCTGTGGCATGAGTGCTCTCACATCTATTACTGGTGCACCAGTTATAGCAGAGAATGGGTTATGATACAACCCCACTGGTGCACCAGTAGAGGAAAATTTCTTCCCTTATCCAGGGGACGGTTGAGTGGGCGAAGCCCGCGAAGTCGAACCGGGACGGTCTGGGGAAGTTGTCCCGTTTTTGCACGTTTTATATAAATCTTAAGTAATCTTTTAGTTATAAAATAGGTTATATAAAACGTGCAAAAACGGGACATTTTTTGGTCCTGTCCCCGGCTAACCTCGGGGGCTTCCCCCCCCCCTCGCTTAGCTTAGGGGATAGATGAGACGGTTCCGGTTCGGCTTACGCCACACACTGCTCGGCTAATAGAAGCCGCCGTCCCGTGCCGTTGCGCGACATCGTTTTTTTTATCCTATCACCGCAACATGCCACCTGAACGCTTGTTGCGAGTTAGTTCATCACGAATCAGATTGCGCATAGCCTTTTCAGTCTCTTGAGAAATTTGCCATGCAAGGTCCGCATTCTGCTCCGGCGTTCCCCCAGTAGCGTTGACTTGAATGGTGGGCGCCAGATTGATGGATTGCGCCGCCGTAGAGCCACGCAGAGACTCACCAGCGGCCTTGTTGAGCTTCTGGGTGGCACCTACCAGCCCGCCAGAGGCATAGCCCCTAGCGCCCGATTTGGCGGCCCGGTGCATCGCGTCCAGATTGGCGGCACCAATGCGCCTCACGGCCTCCCTGGAAAAAACATACTCATTCGCATGAACGATGCCCGCGGGTTGGTATTTCGATCCCGGCCCGGTCCAGCCACCTTCCGCGAAACCGCCACCAAGCGCACCGCCAAGCGCACCGACAAGGCCCGATCCGGGTGCGCCAGACATGGCGAAACCACTGATTAGCTTCATAATTTGGCTTCGCAATAACTCTTTAGCGAGGTTGCGCAGGGCGCTCGCAAATGATTCTGAACCTTCCAACCCGGCCATAAACAGGTCGGTCAATGCGCTTGCGCCCTTGTCAATTTTGCCATTGGCGTCCTGCATTTCCTGCCCTGCCGCTCGCGCCTCCTCGCCAGCATTGGCGTAAGCCCTTGCGAGTCCGTCAATTTCCGCCTCAAGTCGCGGCGTGATTTGCTTCCCGGCCTCTTGCGCGGCGACAAGCAGCCTGGCTTTCGTCGCGGCATACCCCGAAACGTCGCCCAGCCGCTCGGTTGATGCGCTAACCGTCGCCAAAACAGTCGCCTCGGTTTGTAGGGCGTGGGTGCGCTTCTTGATTGCCTCGGCCTCGCGGGCAAATTCATCGATCTGCACATTTCCGGCACCAGCGCCGCCGCCACCGGAACGCCCCGCCCGATCAGCAGCAGCGCGGGCTTGTTCGGCGGCTAGTGCCGCTTGCGCCGCCGCCGTCGCTTCCTGATCGGTCAGAGTCGCACCAGCCTCGGCGGCACGCTTGCGCACGGCCTCTTTCTCGCGTTCCAGAGCAAGTTGCTCGCGCGTGGCGCTGTTGCGGGCTTGCTCGGATGCGGTGAAACGCTCATTCGCCTCGCGCATGGCGTTTAGGCTGTCCATCGAAGCCTGTTGCGCTGAATGTTGCTGGCGCAACGCCTCAAGCTGCTTAGTGCCGGGGTCCACACCCGCAGCCTTCGCAAGCGCCGTGGCAAGGTCGTTCGCCATTTGGGTGACGCTGGCAATGACACCCCCAAGGCTTGATACCTCGTTGCGCACCCCGCCAAAAGACACCCCATCCAGGTCATTTAGAGCGGCAAAGGCTCGACCAGCCTCTTGCTGAACATCCGCCAGCTTGGCGCTAAAATCCTCGGCCTCGATAGCCCCGCTCGCATAGTCCTGTGCCAGTCCCGCCAGCGCCCCCGAATACTGCCGGATCAGCGTTGCCTGTTCGCCATAACCGGCGGCGTCCAACTCGCGTTCCACATCTGCGAGGCGGTTGCTTGTCGCCATGGCCGCCTGTGCGAGATAATCGTATTCGCTTTGCAGGTGCCGAACATCTGCCGCATTCTGGTCAAGCAGGTCGCGGTTCTTGGCGAGCTCATCATAAAGCTCGTCACCCAGAATTGAACGGCCCTCGGCCTCGTCGGTAAAAATTTCATCCAGCTTTGCCCGAAAGTCGGCCAGTTCAACTCCCGCGTCGGCAATTGCCACAATTGCCCGTTTCCCGAAACTCTCGACGCGCGTGGTTAATTCCGTGAATTTCCGGTCAATCTCGACGGCGCGGTTGATCATTTCCGAGTCCAGCACGGCACCAACTTCATGCGCTTGGGCGATCGTGGCGGTTAGTGCAGCCTCACTCTGATTAGCGAGTGTTCCGAATTGCTCACCGGCACCGCCGAAAATTTCCTCTAACAGGAATGACCGCCCGGCTTGGTCAAAGTTTTTCAGCTTGCCAAGAATTTCAATTATGGCGGTAGTGGGGGCTTTCAGTTTCTCTTTAAGTTCCTCGGCGGAATAACCCAGTTTTTTGAATGCCTCGGCACCAGCGCCAGTATCATCTAGGAAAAACTCACCGGCGCGGATATGCAGTTCTTTAATGCCGTCCGTCAGGGCGTCAATGCTGATCCTGTTCTGGTCGGCAACAAATTTCCATTCCTGAAAAACGGTGGTCGAGACCCCAGATTTTTCAGCTTCGTTCTTAAGGTTTGCAACCTCTTTCGTAACGCCCGCAATACCGTGCCCAATCTGGTCAATGCCGCCAATGGCAACACCGCCCGCCAAGCCGCCAAGGAAAGCGCCGCCAATTCCTTTCAGCGATGCCGGAATGCCGTTGAATGCCTTTCCAATTCGGCCGCCAATACCTTCATACTCTGACGTGATCTTTTTAGCGTTTTGCCGGGCAATTTGCTCCATGCGCTTTGCGGCGCGTTGTTGCTGGACAATCGCCCGGTTAAAGTCTTTCTCCCATTTAGCAACATTTGCCTCAAGCTTGACCAACAGGCCAGTTTCATCAAGTGCCATGATTTAATCCTTACTCGTTATGCAACCAGTAGTCCTAGAATATCGTCGCGGGCGTAAAGCCCGCCTTGCTCATGGGCGGTAATTGCGCCGGAAACGGCCATACTTGCGGCAATAGCACCGTCAATGTGGCCGCGTTTCTGATCGGCTTTATCCATCCAGATCATGCCAGCCTTATTCGTGACCGCAGCAACACCGTCAAAGTGATTGCGTAGGATCGGGTGCCCATCATGCCGGATCAGGCGTCCATTTACGGCGCGGATAAGTTCGCCGTTGGCTGGTCCCATGGTTGCCGAACCTTGGCGCATTTCAACCATGGGAATGCCATCTGCCAGCAGTTCCGCAGCGGTAGCGCGAAACCGCCAAGGGTCATAGCGCACCTGTCGCACGTCATGCCGGGCGCAAATTTCCTTAACCACCTGGGCAACAGCCTCTTGCGTCACCACCGGGCCGGGCACCTCAATCAAATACCCCTCATTTACCCATTGGCGATAAGGCACCTGCTCCAGCCGCTCGCGCTCTTCCAGCCCTTCAGATTGCACAAAGAACCAAGGCTTAATTGTAATCTGCCCGGCATACTCGCCACTATCGTGCCGCCATGCTGCGACGATAGCCGCAAGGTCGCCGCTTTGGGCATAATCAACGCCTAGATAGCAGGGGAATTGCTCAAGGTCAGTTTCGTAATCGACACGCTGGCCGTTATCATCAATTTCAACCTCGAAAGCGCCCGCGTCATATGTCTCAAAATTGAATAGCGGTGAAGTTGAATTACCAAGCCATTCATTCAAGGCAAATTGGCGGAAAGCATAACATTCAATGGGGTCATGCTGCGCGGTAATTGCATCTTCGCGCATTTCATCCAAGAGGGGATAACCATATCTCAATCCGGGGTTGACCTTATGCCAAACGGCTTCATCAAGCCAATCGTCGCCCTCTTCCGGTTCAAATATGATCGGTAACTTTGATGGGTTTGCGATCTTACCCAAAGCAATATCCCGAAACATGGAATACCGCTCATAGGCAAAGCCATGCCTGCCCCGTCCCGCCGTAGTGCAGGTTACGAATAGCGCGCCACGTTTTCTGCGACCGGAATACATCGCTTCCCATAGCTTGCGATTCTTCCAGATATGGACCTCATCGCACATAACAAAGGTGGGGCTAGTGCCATGGAATTTGTCACCATCCGACGTGGTTGTTTCCAGAATGGAGCCATCTAAATGACTTTGAATGGATTTGGCACCAATTTTTGGGTTATTAACACTCACCGCGTTAGACAGGTTCTTATCCATTCGGATAATTCCCAATGCTTCGAGAAAACCAATCTCGGCCTGCTTGCGATCTGCCGCGCAAAAATATGCCTGCCCTTGTGGAACAGCTTCGGGGCCGATCAGGTGCAGAATTGACAAGGCGGCTGCAAGGGAAGTCTTTCGGTTTCCGCGCGGGATTTGCAACCAGACATCTTTTACAATGCGTGTCCCATCCGGGTGCCGGGGGCCGTAGATGCGGCGAACAATCCGCTCCTGCCACGGGTCAAGCTGGAACGCAAAGCTCGGCAATGAGCTTTGCGGATGCGACAGCGCCCG
Source organism: Paracoccus sp. J56 (assembly GCF_019633685.1). Classification (NCBI taxonomy): domain Bacteria; kingdom Pseudomonadati; phylum Pseudomonadota; class Alphaproteobacteria; order Rhodobacterales; family Paracoccaceae; genus Paracoccus; species Paracoccus sp. J56. Next base: position 63,273 of record NZ_JAFL01000018.1, on the reverse strand, counting down.
CAGGAATTGCACGGCCTGTTCGCCGTATCCGAAAGGGTCGGGGATAGGCGAGTTGTCAAAAACCCAATGCGGATAGGCGCTGGCGCTCATCGGCGGAAACTCAAGGGGTTCGGGCGTGCGCTTTGATCGGCCTCGGCATCAGCGACAGCACCTATACGGGCGCGGCTGGTCGGCGTCAGGCCATATTCGGCGGCAAGCTGGCGCGCGGTCTGCATGTAGCGGATTTGCAGCCCGCCCAGCCGCAGATCGGGCAGACCACCGGCCAGCGCCATCGCCTCGCCGATCTGGCGCGCGGCACCGGCAGCAGCGCAATAGGCTTCCACGCCTGCCAGATCGGCCTTGGTGATCACACCGCGCGCGACCAAGAGCGGCAGGACGCGCCGCCATTCCGCTTTTGCATGGGGTGCCAGATAAGCCGGTGCCGGTGGTGCCTTGGTCAGCGCCTCGGCATCACGGCCAAGGGCAGGCTTCACGCCGCGCAGGTGCTTGCTCATGCCGCGATCACCCGCAGTTCAAGGCCACGCCTGCGCCCGATCTCGGCCAGCCCGACGATATTGTAAGCCTTGCCATCCATCACCAGCCGGTCGGCGGTGGTGATCTGCGCCAACGGATAGCGGATCAGGAACACGGCCTTGCGGTTGTCCATCTCGCCCGGGCCGGTCAGGAACTCCGTGGTGGTGGCGTCCTTGATCTCGGCCTTGCAGGTCAGGACCGGCAACCACGTCTCGCGGGCATGGCCGTAATCATCGACCAGCACCGCATTGCGTTCGATCTGAATGCGGTTCGTCAAACGTCCTGCGCGCATCTTAGCGCCTCCACCGCAGCGCCGCGCGCAGGCTGATCACCGCATGGGCGCAGGACAGCGCCGGGTCAGGATCGGGCACCCATGCCATAACCGGGCGTTCCCAGCGGTCGATCTCGGCACCAGCCGGGCGCGGTGCATCCATCAGCGCCAGCATGGCGGCAGCCGTGATCTGTTGCGCGACGGCAGCGTGATCGGCGGCAGTCCAGATATGCAGCTTCATGCTGGCCTCGGCCACCACCTGACCGCCAGACGCATGGCCGAGGATACGGACCTCGGCGGGCGTCATGATCACGCAGGGCATGGCCTCGGGCCGGGCAAGGCCAGTGCGGATTCGCTCGGGCGTGATATGCGCGGCAACGCCGGGTGCGGCGATCAGCGCCAGCCGCACCGCGCGTTGCAGTTCCATGTCGGGCGTCATTGGCTGGCCTCGCGGATCGCACGGCGCAGCAGCCGGTTAATGCGCTGTTCGAGGCGCTTGCGGTTCAGCCGCCATGCCGGGTTGAAGAACGGTTGCGCGGGCATGGTGCCGGTCGTGGTGCCGTCCTTGTGCAGCCGGTGCGCGGTGCCGCCCTCGACAAGATGCGCGTGGCGGGCATCACTGTCGCCTGCCGTCACCAGCACCTCAAATTCGCCAGCGGTGCGCTGCCCGCCATCGGTGCTATGCGGCGGGGTGGTCTCACCGGGTCCGGTGACGTGAATCGACTCGATCAGATCGCCCGTGCGGCGGGATGCCTCGGCCAAGCTGCGCGCATCATTAGCAACCTCATTGCCAGCCGCGACCAGAGCCGGGCGCAGGACCGGCGCAACGGCATCGCGCATCGCTTGCAGCTTCCGGGTCAGTTCCTTGGAACCTTGCAGCAGATCAGCCATTGGCGGCTTCCTCTGCCTCGGGGATGTAGCCGACAACCTGCCGTTTGATGCCGGACAGCAGATCGGTGACGCCGAAAGGAAGCTGATAGGCCGAGGCAAAGGTGACGGCCTCGCGCGCCTCATACTGATGCGCGATCAGCATAAGCGCCGCTTGCAGCATCAGCACGTTGTCAGGGTCGAAAGGCAGGCCGGTATAAGACGCAACCCATGCCTCGGCCACGTTGCCGTAATGGGTCAGGATTGCGTCGTCGGCAGTCTCATCGGGCAGAAAGTTCAGATGCGCCCGCACAAGGGCAGCAGGGATCGGCATAACAGGTCACTCGATCTACAGGCATTTTTAAATGTTATAATATAACATGCAAGAATATTCAAGGATTCAACGGACTTCTGATTGAACAGACGATCCACACCAGATTAGATGTCGAGCAAAGGAGCGAGGTTTCTATGACTTGGGGTTTTGTCGAAGGACAGATTTACAACCGGCGCGCCGACATACACGCGCGCTTCCGCGGACAAATGCAGGGCGGCATCATCACCCCGGCAGGTGCCGGTATGCCGATCATCATCATCACCGGCGAAGAGGGTCATACACACGGATACGCGGATCGTCTACGTGAAGACGGCGTGTTTGAATACTTTGGAGAGGGCCAGCGGGGCGACATGCAGATGGTTCGCGGGAACGCGGCTATTCAAAGCCATGCGTCAGAGGGTCGCGACCTTTTACTCTTTCGCAAGCAGAGACAGGGCCTTCGCTATCTGGGCCAATTCATCTTTGAAGCCTCTCACACGGAGTTGGCTCCCGATACTGAAGGGTTGATGCGCAACGCGATCGTTTTCGAACTCCGGCCCTTCGAAGCGGTGGCCGGCGTTCCCGACGATGTAACGGCAGACGACACCGCCGGCGATCTTGCTGATTTGCGCAGGCGCGCCATTGAGGCATCACGCTCAATTCCAGCGCAAGGTCAGAGGCTCGCAACCGTCTACGAACGAAGCAAGCTAATCTGCTCCTATGTGTTTGCGCGGGCCAACGGGACTTGCGAGTTTTGTAGCTCTCCCGCACCGTTCCTACGCGCAAACGGTGTCCCATATCTGGAAGCGCACCACATCCACAAGTTGACCGACGGGGGGCCGGACGATCCGCGCACCATGATTGGTGTTTGCCCGAATTGTCATCGTCGCGCGCATTCTGCCGCCGATCGCGATCAGGTCAACGCGGACATGCTTCAGGCAGTCCAGACAAGAGAAGCGTAGTGAAAAAAAGTTATATTCCGCCTGTCTTGCGCGCGCCTCCCCCCGCCGGTTCCCGAGATGGTGCGAAAGTTCGGGCATACCCCGGCCTCAATGTTGACTAGAGAAGATTAACGTGGCCTTGTCAAAAAAAGAGGAAACTATGTATGGCATCAAAGACCAAGATCGACAAAGCCGGCCGCTATCTCAGTGACCCAAAGCGGGACTACGATGAGGAGATGCTTGAGCTTGAGTTAATATTTGATGAATATCGAAAAGAGCATCTGGAACCCCTTACGAGGCTGACGCTAGAATTGCAAGGGTGGCTGCAAACTCACGGACGTAAATACTACATCGCCCAACGCCTCAAGCGAAAGCCTCAAATCCTAAGAAAGTTGAACAGATTCAGCGTTCGCTTGACCCAGCTTCAAGACATTGGCGGCTGCCGCATAATCGTGGACAGCAATTCAGATGTTGATGAATTATATTCATACATATCCGGAAAACTCAAGGAGAGCGCATTTGCAACAATCCTGCGGGTCACCGACTATCGTGAGAAAGGGCGGGACGATACTGGATATAGAGCCCTGCACGTTATTCTTTCTGTTTCGGGAAGAATGCTTGAGTTGCAAATCAGGAGTCAAATTCAACATTACTGGTCCGAAAGCATTGAGAGAACATCCGTTATATATGGCCATCGACTCAAGGAGAAAGAGGGCGACTCCTGTGTAATTGACTATTTCAAGGAATTTTCAAACGCATTGCATGAGATAGAGATTTATAAGAGGCTTGATGCGAAGCAAGAGATAATGCTTCAAGAGAAGCGCGAGCTGGCCGAGGCTATAATCTCGATGGCAATCAAATCCGGGCACCTTTCTGGATTTGTGAATCAGAGCGTTATCAGATCAATGGCCAGCGCAGAGAACAGCCATAACACCACGTTCAACAATTGGATTCTTGTGTTTGACTGGACGGACGGGAACTTTGTGACTTGGGAAATGGTGAGTAGAGACCCACAGGCCGCGGTGGATTGCTATTTACGGTATGAATCGGAGTTCCCCGAAGATGAGCGGAAAGAAGTGGTAATGATTGGAACGTCTAGCATTGAGACGGTGCAGCATACACATAGCCACTACTTTGGCATTGATCATCACAATGATGCTCTTGAAAACATGGAATCATCGATTATAGGGCTGTCGCGTCGCAGCAAGATTGATGTTGGCGCGCGGCGAATATTGATGACCATGAAGAACCGGACGTTCTGGGGGCCAAAAAAAGTTGCCGTGTCCACTCTAAAGAATCACTTCTGCAGCGGAATTGCCAGCTTTGATCATTCACTGGAGGAATTGAGAAGCCTGGGAATTATTATTGGAAGCGATCCCATATCGCTAGACCTCAAAAAGAAGCCATTTATAGAGGAGCTAATCTAGCTCAGTGCATCAGCACCCATTAAAATATCTTTCAAGCCTCTGCTTCACGCTACTATGACAACCAGTGCATAGCGCCTGCCAGTTGTTCCAGTTCCAGAACAGCGCCTGGTCGCCGCGATGGGGTCGTATGTGATCGACAAGGGTCGCGTCGGCACCGCACATAGCGCAACAGGGGTGCAGCCGCAGGAATTCGGCCCGTGCCTTTTCCCATTTACGGGAATAGCCGCGTTGGCGGCTGTTCGGGCGGGTAGCGTCATGCCGGCGCTTGCGTTCAAGCTGGCGCTGCACTTGGCAGGCACAAAGGACGCCATGAGGCACGATAGCACCGCATGAGCAAAGGCGATGAGGTTTAGGCATTGTGGCGGGCTTTCAGAGCGCGAAGGGCTTGGCGATCAAAGGTAGGATCGTATCCTAGTTCCTCGACCTCTTTCAGCCGATCAGGGGTGTAAGCGGTTGATGAGCCGGTCTTAAGCTGATGATTGCCGGTGGTGTTCTCGATTGCTTCCAGCCGTTCGAGATGCCCTTTAAGAACGGCCTCAATCTCTGCCGGTGATGCCTGCCAAATTTCGGAAGGGGGCCATTGCAGGATAACCGTAGCAAACCGGAAGAGTTCATCCAGATACTCACCCAGGGTGATCAGCTTACCGTCATGTGCTTCCCCCTCATCCGGTTTCGGAATCAGGTTGCGCAACAGGTCGAGGCAGGCCGCTTGCGCATGGCCGGTGAATGACGCAAGCGGCCTGTTAGACAGCGACGCCAAGAGGGAAAACGCCGCTGCCCGATCCGTGGCGGTGGCGAGCAACACCCCACGGATTCCGGTATAGGTCTGGCGCATGACCGAATCCCATGCGCCGGGAATGCCGCCGGGCAGATCGTCCAAGGCGACAGCAGCCCGCAGGGACGCCCTAAGCGTCACGGCATGGTTGCCGTGGCGCAGGGTCGTTTCATATGCGGGTGCCAGGGCCATCAGACGGTCATCACCAGCTTGCGGAACGCGGTCGGGCGGATCACATCAGCGCCGACGCGGCGGCGGGCGTGATAGCGTATCAGGCCGTTGACCCGCACGCTGTAGGGATCAGCGAGGATCGACAGCGACAGCCGGTCATAAATCCGATAGCCGCGCCTGAAGTCCCCGAAGATGATCGGCTGTGCATCCTCGGCAATATCGGGCATATCCACGGCCTCAATCACCGGGCGGCCAAGGATGGTTTCCGGCTGGCCCGCCTGATAGCTCGGCTGCCATAGATAGTTGCCGTGGCCGTCTTTCAGGGTGCGCACGGCGGCAAGCGTGCTGCCATTCATCACCCAGGTGCCCGCGCTGCGATAGGTCGCAGGCAGAGCATACATCAGCGCGATCAACGCGTCAGGGTTGATGTTCGCAGCGTGGCCGTTGCTGGTAGTGGCAATGTCGGCATTCGCCATGAAGCCCGAAGGTTCCAGCCCCGTGGCACCGTTGACGAAGGCTGCGCTTTCCTTCTGTCCGAAATCCTCGGCCAGCGCCAGATTGACCTCCGACAGCACGTTGGCACTGTCCTCGGCCAGTTGTAGCGACAGGTCTACGAAGGTGGCGATTTCCTTCACGTCAATCTCGGCCTGATCAAAGCCCGGCTCACTGCCGGTTCGGGTGGTGGTCTCACCAACCCAGACCGCATTCGTCACGCTGGTGCGGTGTGGCAGGATGATCTTGGCCGCTGAGGTCAAACGCACATCCGCAATCTGACGGACGGGTGAGAACTCAACCAGATTGCGGATAAACTCGCTCTCGATCTGTTCAGGTGCAAGGACATGGTTTGCCGTGTCGCTGGCCGTGGTCAGCGCCTTCTGGTCGCGGTCGCCGGTGCGCAGATACTCAATGAAAGCCTTCTTGGCTTCCGCGCCTTCATCGCGGGTAGCGATTGCCGGTGCGCCGGGGCGGTTCGCCTTGGCTTCCAGCTTGTCCAGCCGCGACAGCACGGCATTCAGCGCCTTGGCGTCGATCTGGGCGGCATCATTGGCCGGGGTCTTGGTGTCGGCCTTCTGGGCCAGTTCTTCATTTTCCATAAAAATTTCCTCGTTAACGGGGTTGGATTTGACGGCACTAATCCGCGCCTCTGGATGCTTGGGGTTTTTACAGATTGAGATTTCGTCAAGCGGAACCTCGACAAAATGCCTTCCCCCGTTCGGCATTCGTCTATACAGGGCGTTATTGAAGCTGATGGACAGCCCCTTAATCACGCCGTTCTTTAGATACCTGTGTGCAGATTTGGCACCGCTAATTCCTTCAACGAATAACCGGCCTTTTACCTCCAGACCTTTTGCCGTTTCGGTGATGGTATCCCAAACGCCAATAGCCTTTGACCGATCATGCTCAAGGCAAATTGGCAGGCTCGGTGGAATGATAAATGCGCCCGGTTCAATGGTATCTCCGACAGCATCGGGACCAGAGAACGGCCATGCAATTCCGGTAATCTCGCCAGTATCGGTAACGGCAAGTTCCGCCTTAGTTTCAAGCCGGTTGAGTGTTTCAAGATCAGCCATCGGCCTGCACCTCATCAGCACCAAGCCAGCGGGCGGCCAGAATGGCGGTGGCGATCGGCAATATCTCGGCAACCGGGCGATTGCGGGCGTAGGTATGAACCAACCGGGCGGCTTCCTCTGGATGCGTGCCCGCGCCGATCAGGCCAAGCCGGATCGTCTCGGAAATATCGGCCAGCATAAACGCATGGGCGGTCAGGCGCTGGAATAGAACGCCGATTCCGGTTTGGGTTTTGGCCTCTAGTTCCTGCACCATATCGTCGGTTAGGATGAACGGGCGTTCCTTGTCGCCGAAGAATGCTGTGACAGTGATGTCGCTCATGCTGCAGGGCCTTCCTCATTAGCAGGCGCGGGCGTTCCGCCCGTGATGTATGGGTTCAACAGTTCATCGCCGCCTTTCATGGGTGGAAGGTTCAGCCCGGCCCTGACCTCGTTCGGGGTCATGGCGCGCATGGCGACATATTGTGAATAAGCGGTGGCCTGCTCCGCAAAGCTCACGCTCATCAGGTCTTTGGTTTCGGCCTCGATATAAAGACCCTTGCGTTCTTCCGGTGATAGCAGGACGCGGGCATATGCGGCCTGCCAGCGTTTTAACCATGGGCGAAGGGTCAGCGTAAGGAATTGCTGGCCCATTTGTTCCGTGTTGCTCCACGTTCCGCGCGATAGTTCGAAAAGCATGGTTGGCGGGACGCGAAAGGCACGGGCTATCTCGCGAATTTGCTCAACCCTGTTGTCGAAAAACTCCGCGTCCGTGTTGCTGGTGGAAAGTGGGTGATATTTCGCACCACGGTCAAGAATGGCTGTGGAGCCGGATTTAAGCTGACCCCATCCGGCAACGATCTTTTCTGCCTCGGCGGGTTGTAGACCTCCCTCAAACCCGATGTAACCAGAGGGGCGGCCAGATTGCGCAAACCAATCCCCAAGGTGCTGTTCAGCCGCCAACGTAAGGCCAATGGCTTCGCGGGCATGGGCGATCGGGGAAACGCCGTCCAAGGTGCTGATATGCAGCACATCGGTATAGGGTAGCACGGTCTCGCCACCACCTTTCAGGCGGATACGATAAAAAGGTTCGCCATAATCGTCGGTTTCGATCGAAACCGCGCCGGGGTCGATTCGATGCAGTTCAAGGGGTTGGCCGATGCCGTTGCGCACCACCTGGGCAAACCCATGCCCGGTTAGCATGGCATCGCGGGTAAGCTGTTCCCGCAGTTCCTCGGCGCTGGTCCAAGGGTTCGCCTCGCCGTGGATTAGCTTATAGGCCGGATGATCCTTTTGCGCCTCGCGCGTCTCACGGTCATACAGCTTGAATGGCAGGTTTCCGCAGCCCTCCGAGATAAGCCCAATGGCGCAATTGACGGCGGGAACGCGCAGGGCGGTTTGGGCAGTGATGGGAACACCAGATCGGGTAAGCGTGATCCCGAACAGGTGTGACAGATCGGGGGCGGCTGGCGTGACAGCTTTTTGTTCAATGGTGCCTTGCCGGAACAGCCCGGCAAGGCGCTTTGTGATACTGGGCAACGGTGACACTCGCAAACATCTGACGTGTTATAATGTAACACATTTACAGATCATTACAAGTGCTCATGTTGTTATGAAATTAATTCAAGATCGTATGCGGGCAATGCGTCAATCACACGCGCCTTGGCGATTAAGCTAACTACGCCATATCCATCGGACATATCCCTGTCAGAGTGTCCCTGAATGGCGTTCACAATTCGCATGTCGAGTCCAAGGTTACGGGCTTGCGTTTTGAGGCGATGCCTCCATGCGTGGTTAGGTTGCAGCCCCTTGGGGACAAGCTCTTGCTCATGGAGCCAAGCCGCTAGGCGCTCGGATTGCCGTTGTGCCGAACGGGCCGATTTCGCCGGATCGGTCGAGGAATTGAATAGCGGGCCATCCTTGGCAGCCTTCACATGGTCGAGGAAACCCAGGTCCAAAATCTGTTGATGAATGGGCACATCTCGGAAGTCACCCGCCTTCACCGCGCCAGCATCGGGGGTTATCCGCATTACCCATCGGTCGCCCTCTTGGAAAACATCGGCCTTCCGCAGTTGTAGAATTTCACTAATCCTTGCACCGCTAAACGCGCACAAGATGGGTGCCCATCGCTTAGCCGCGATAGTGGTTGCATGCTCGCGGATATGCCCGAACGGATCGGGTGTCGGCTGATAAACGCGCGATGCGTTCAAGATCGCCAGCGCCTCCTTGTCCGAATACCCTGGATCGCGGCTGCGCTGGCGCTTGGGCTTCGCCTGCCTGACGTTCTCGGCAACATTCTCGGACAGGCGGTCATTCTCAACAGCCCAAGCCCATAGGGTCCGAATGGTCGAAAGATAGATGCCCGCAACGGTCTTTGCGCTGATCCTGTTCAAGAGGTCGTCGCGCCATGACATAAGGTCTTTGCGCGTTACCTTGCGGGCATCGCTATGCCCGAGGAATTTTCGCAAGCTCTCGATCACCGGGCGTTGCCGCCGCCCGCCGTCCTTCATAAAGCCCGCCATGGTGCGGGCTTTCACATAATCGTTCCAGAGATTCGCAAGGCTCACCGGCTCGGGTTCGTCCTCTAGCGCCTTGGCATTGATCAACGGCGGTGAAGTAGGTCGGCCAGTAAAATCCCCTTCATCGCGCTCCACGACGCGCGCCAGAGCCTCTAGCTCGGCGCTACAGAGGGCGCGGGCGATTGTGCGCCACTCATCGGAACCAGGTTGAGCATCGACATTACCAAGGCGGCGGAAGCGTTCAACATGCTCACCAACCAAATCTTGCAAGCGGTTGTCATTAAGGCGTCCGGCAACCCCCGCGCGCAGTTCGGCAACATATAAATCATCGACATTACCGAGGCTGGCATAACGCGGGTCATTCCGTAACTGATCATCAAAGGCGATCCGTTGCTGGTAGTGCGAAATTGCTATCTGATCCGGCGCAAGTGGGTATCGCGCTGGAAGGATCGTATTGCGGCTTGATGCCGCCTTTCGTTCTGCCTGGGCGATCTGGTGCTGTAGCTGCGCCACCGCGCCAGGCAGTAACTTCATCGCGGTCCTGCGATCCGGCCCAAGGGGTGCCCGCAGTTCGGTCTTGCCGACAATGGGTCGAAGGTCTTTCGGCACCACCAGCCGGGCGAAGAATCTGCCGGATCGGTTCAAGAGGTATCGTTGTGCGCCAGCCATGGCAGGGTCCGTTTTGTAACATACTTTGTAACAGTAGAACGGACTAAGCCCAGCAAAACAAGGAATTTCTAGCGTTTGCTGGGCTTTTAATGGTGCGGGTGGAGGGACTTGAACCCCCACGCCTTGCGGCGCCAGAACCTAAATCTGGTGCGTCTGCCAGTTTCGCCACACCCGCATCCTGATCCGCGCGAACCGAAACCGGCCATCCACGGATTGGCGCCCCTCTTAGCAAAGCCGTTTTCGGCTGGCGAGAGGAAAGTTTAACAGCCAAGCATACGAAGCACCGAAGGCAGCCGCCCGGGCAGGTCCTCGGCGATCAGGCCAGGGCCAAAATCACGCGCGGCCTCGGCGTGCAGCCAGGCCCCCGTCGCCGCAGCATCAAGCGGCGGGAACCCGCGCGCCAGCAGACCGGCGATGATGCCAGACAACACATCGCCCGAGCCCGCTGTTGCAAGCCATGGCGCAGCGGCCTCTCCGACAGCGGCGGCAATGCGCGCCTCTCCCCCCGGGGTAGCGATCACCGTATCGGGCCCCTTGAGCAATACGGTGCAGCCAGCCCTCGCCGCCGCCTGTCGGACCGCGTCCAGTCGTGAAAACGCAGGACCAGTTGGGGCCGGGGCGACAAGCTGACGGGCCAGATCAGGGAATAGCCGGGCAAACTCACCTCCGTGCGGGGTCAGCACCACGCCCGGATGCAGCGCCGAAAACAGAGTTCCGGGCGCATCGGCAAAGGCGGTCAGTGCATCGGCGTCCAGCAATACCGCCCGCTGTGACGCCAGCGCCACCGGGACCAGATCGCGCGCGCGCTGAAGCCCCAGCGCCGGACCCAGAGCCAGCGCGTTGAAACGGCGATCCTCAAGCAACCGCTCCAGCCCGGCACGATCGGGGACCGGGCGCAACATCACCGCATCAAGCCGCGCCGCATTCTCGGCCAACGCGTCGGGCGGACAGGCAAGCGTCACCAGGCCCGCACCCACCCGCAACGCCGCCCGCGCCGTCAGCCGCGCTGCGCCGCCCTGCCCCGACCCTCCACCCAGAATCAGCGCGTGGCCGTGGTCGTATTTGTGGCCAGCGCGCTTTGCCAGCGCGGGCTGAGGACCAGCCAGCAGGGCAGGTCCATCCACCCCCTTCATCCACGAATCAAGACCAATATCGACAAGGCGCAACGCACCGCTAAGCTCGCCCCCCTGTGCCAGCAGATGCCCAAGCCTGGCGCGCTGAAAACTGACCGTCAGGGCCACCGCCGGCAGATCCAGCCCACCCAGCACCCGGCCACTGTCAGCGCAAAGCCCGCTAAGGATATCAACCGCGACGATGGGACAGCCACAGGCAGCAGCCAGCCGCAAAGGCGCAGCGCATTCATCAGGCAAGGGGCGCGTCAACCCGGTTCCGAAAAGCGCATCAATACACAGGGTGCCGGGCGGAAAGTCCTCGGGGCCAATATCGTCAAGCGCCGCAACCGTCCCGATCCAGCCCGCCGCCGCGGCGCGTGCATCAGGCGTCACGGGGGGCGCAAGCGCCGCCAGCCGGATCTGCCAGCCGCACGATGCCAGTTGGCGGGCGATGACATAACCGTCGCCGCCATTATTGCCCGGCCCGCAGAGAATCACCGCTCGCCCCGGCTGCTGTGCATATTCGGGCCAAAAGGTCAGAACCTCGGTCACAACACCCGCTCCGGCCCGCTCCATCAGCGCGGCTCCGGTCACGCTGGCACTGTTGATCGCGGTTCCTTCCAGCGCACGCATCTGTCGAGTCGTCAGGATCTCGCGCCGCCCGGCCATTCTGTCGCACATAATTCAGGCAACCTGCACAATAAACGGGCACATGCCCGGGATTTGCTGTCTGCATGCTGCTTTCCCCGTCAAGCCGCATGGACGCGCATCATCAAACCCGCCAATCAGGTCCCAGGCAAGTCGCGAGAGAAGGATCAGGCGATGAAGAAAGTCGAAGCCATCATCAAGCCCTTCAAACTGGACGATGTGAAAGAGGCCCTTCAGGAAGTCGGCGTGCAGGGTCTTTCGGTCACCGAGGTCAAGGGCTTCGGCCGGCAGAAAGGTCACACCGAGCTTTATCGCGGCGCGGAATATGTGGTGGACTTCCTGCCCAAGGTGAAGATCGAGATGGTCCTGCCTGACGACCTGGTCGAAGCCGCTGTGGACGCCATCATCTCGGCCGCCCGCACCGAGAAAATCGGCGATGGCAAGATCTTCATCCTGCCCGTAGAGCAGGCCATCCGCATCCGGACCGGCGAAACCGGCGACGACGCGGTCTGATCCGCGACCCCGCGCAGGATCAAAGACACGGAAATATTCAACTGGTATCCATGCCCGGCGGCGGCGCCGGTCAGACTGATGGAGGAAGGACCCAAATGACAGTCAAGGACGTTCTGGATCTGATGAAGGCGGAAGAGGTCGAATACGTCGATGTCCGCTTCACCGATCCCAAGGGCAAGCTGCAGCATGTGACCCTGGTCGCCGATCTGGTGGACGAGGACTTCTTTGAAGAAGGCTTCATGTTCGACGGCTCCTCGATCGCTGGCTGGAAATCGATCGACCAGTCCGACATGAAACTGATGCCGGACGCGTCCTCGGCCTATATCGACCCGTTCTACGCCGAAAAAACCCTGTGCCTGCACTGCAACGTGGTCGAACCGGACACCGGCGAACCCTATGCCCGCGACCCGCGCGGCACCGCCGTCAAGGCCGAAGCCTATCTGAAGTCGAGCGGCATCGGCGACACGGCCTTCTTCGGCCCCGAGGCCGAGTTCTTCCTCTTTGACGACGTGCGCTATTCGGTGACCCCACAGAAGGTCGCGTTCGAGCTCGACTCGGTCGACGCCGCCTGGAACACCGATACCGTTTACGAAGACGGCAACCTTGCCCATCGCGCGGCCCACAAGGGCGGCTATTTCCCGGTGAACCCGGTCGATGCGGCGCAGGACATCCGCGGCGAAATGCTTTCGACCATGAAGCGCATGGGCATCAAGGTCGACAAGCATCACCACGAAGTTGCGACCGCCCAGCACGAGCTGGGGATGATCTTCGGCACGCTGACCCAGCAGGCCGACAACATCCAGAAATACAAATACGTCATCCACAACGTCGCTGCCGCCTATGGCAAGACCGCGACCTTCATGCCCAAGCCGATGAAAGGCGACAACGGCTCGGGGATGCACGTCAACATGTCGATCTGGAAAGACGGCAAGCCGCTGTTCGCCGGCGACAAATATGCTGATCTTAGCCAGGAAGCCCTGTGGTTCATCGGCGGGATCCTCAAGCACGCCAAGGCCCTGAACGCGCTGACCAACCCCTCGACCAACAGCTATAAGCGGCTGATCCCGGGCTTTGAAGCTCCGGTTCTGCGCGCCTACTCGGCCCGCAACCGCTCGGGCTGCGTGCGTATCCCGTGGACGGAATCGCCGAAAGCCAAGCGCGTCGAGGCCCGCTTCCCCGATCCGGCCGCCAACCCCTATCTGGCCTTTGCCGCGCTGCTGATGGCCGGCCTGGACGGCATCAAGAACAAGATCGACCCGGGCCCGGCCTCGGACAAGGACCTCTACGACCTGCCGCCCGAAGAACTGGCTGAAATCCCGACGGTCTGCGGCAGCCTGCGCGAAGCGCTGGAAGAGCTGGAAAAGGACATGGACTTCCTGCTCGCCGGGGATGTCTTCACCCGCGATCAGCTGGAAGGCTATATCAAGCTGAAGTGGGAAGAGGTCTATGCCTATGAGCATACGCCCCACCCCATCGAATACGCGATGTATTACAGCTGCTGATCCGTTTTCGGGACAGTGACAGGGAAAGCCGCCTCTTGGGGCGGCTTTTTTCCATCAGGGCCGGCGCGGACCCTCGCCAGCCCGTGGTTGCGGGGCGGGGGCCTTGCCGCTAAAAGCCCGGCAAACATCAGGAGCCCCGCATGATCCCCCGCTATGCCCGCCCCGAAATGGTCGCCATCTGGTCGCCCGAAACCAAGTTCCGCATCTGGTACGAGATCGAGGCCCATGCCTGCGACGCCCAGGCCGATCTGGGTGTGATCCCGCGCGAGAATGCCGAGGCCGTCTGGAAAGCAAAAGACGTCGAATTCGACGTCGCCCGCATCGACGAGATCGAGGCGGTGACCAAGCATGACGTGATCGCCTTTCTGACCCATCTGGCCGAGCATATCGGCGCCGAAGAGGCGCGCTTTGTCCATCAGGGCATGACCAGTTCGGACGTGCTCGACACCACGCTGAATGTACAGCTGGTCCGGGCGGCGGACATCCTGCTGGCCGATATGGACAAGGTTCTGGCTGCGCTGAAAAAGCGCGCCTATGAACATAAGGACACCGTGCGTATCGGTCGCAGCCATGGCATCCATGCCGAGCCGACCACCATGGGCCTGACCTTTGCCCGCTTTTATGCCGAAATGGCCCGGGGGCGCGAACGCCTGCAACGCGCCCGCGAAGAGGTCGCAACCGGCGCGATCTCGGGCGCAGTCGGGACCTTTGCCAATATCGACCCGCACGTCGAAGAACATGTCTGCGCGCAGATGGGCCTGCGCCCCGAGCCGATCTCGACCCAGGTCATCCCGCGCGACCGCCACGCGATGTTCTTTGCCACGCTGGGCGTCATCGCCAGCTCGATCGAAAACATCGCCATCGAAATCCGCCACATGCAGCGTACCGAGGTGCTTGAGGCCGAAGAGTTTTTCAGCCCCGGCCAGAAAGGCTCGTCGGCGATGCCGCACAAGCGCAACCCGGTGCTGACTGAAAACCTGACCGGCCTTGCCCGGCTGGTGCGCATGGCCGTGATCCCCGCGATGGAGAACGTCGCCCTTTGGCATGAACGCGACATCAGCCATTCCTCGGTCGAGCGTGGTATCGCCCCCGACGCCACCATCACGCTGGACTTTGCCCTGAACCGGCTTGCCGGCGTGGTCGAGAAACTGGTTATCTACCCCGAAAACATGTTGAAAAACCTTAACAAGTTCAAAGGACTGGTTATGTCTCAACGCGTTCTTCTGGCACTGACCCAGGCCGGTGTCAGCCGAGAGGACGCCTATCGGCTGGTCCAGCGAAACGCCATGAAAGTCTGGGAACAGGGTGCCGATTTCAAGACCGAGCTGCTGTCTGATCCCGAAGTGACCGCCGCACTGAGCCCGGCCGAGATCGAAGAGAAGTTCGACCTTGGCTATCACACCAAGCACGTGGACACGATCTTTGCCCGCGTTTTCGAAGAAAACGGCGCCCATTAACCCGCAGTTTGTCTTTTGCTGTCAGATTGCCCCCGAAGGTTATGGAATCGGGGGCAATTCATGGGCGTTCCGGCTATCGGGACGGCGGGTCTAAGCCCGCGGCAAAAGGCAGCGGTGATCGTACGGCTGGTTCTGGCCGAGGGCGAGGACATCGACCTTGCCCGGCTGCCGCAGGACTTGCAGACAGTGCTGGCTCAGGAAATGGCCCTGATGGGGGTCATCGACAAGCAGACGCGTGACGCCATCGTCGCCGAATTCTGCGACCATCTGGAATCGGTGGGCCTGTCTTTCCCGGGCGATATCGACGGGACGCTGGCGCTTCTTGACGGCCACCTGTCGCCCGACACCACCGACCGCTTGCGGCGGCTTGCCGCCCTGAACGGCACGGGCGACCCCTGGGACCGCATCGCCACATTGACGCCCGAGGTGTTGGCCGAGCTTGCCCGGACCGAGGCGCCCGAAATCGCAGCGGTGATGTTTTCTAAACTGCCGGTTCCGCGGGCGGCCGAGGTCTTTGCCCTGCTGGACCCGGCCCTGGCCCGGCGTATCGCCTATACGATGTCGCTGACCGGCGGCATCAGGGCTGATGCGCTGCAACGGATCGGGCGGGCCCTGATCCAGGCGGTCGACGCCCTGCCCCGCCCGGCTATCGAGGGCAAGGCCGATGAAAAGGTCGGCGCTATCCTGAACTTTTCTCCCTCGCGCATGCGCGACAGCGTACTGGCCGGGCTCGAGGATGATGATGCCGCCTTTGCCGGAGAGGTACGCAAGACCATCTTTACCTGGTCGCATATCCCGCGCCGCATTGATCCCCGCGATATTCCCCGCGTCACGCGCGAAGTGGACAATGCCGTGCTGATCAAGGCACTGGCGGGCGCGCCCGAGGATGCGCGCGCTACAGTCGATTTCCTGCTTGGCGGACTGCCTTCACGGCTGGCAGAATCGCTGCGCGACGAAATGGAAACCGTTGGTAAGGTTTCAGCGCAGGATGCAGAAGAGGCGATGGATCAGGTCGTCCTCGCTATCCGGCAGATGGAAGCTTCGGGCGATCTGTTCCTGATCTCGCAGGAAGAACAGGACGATGGTCAGGAGACCGAAACAACCGAACCCTCTGCATGATCGCGCCAGGCAAATGAGCAAGCCAAAGCACCGAACGGGCATATGTCGCGCGGCATCCGCCAAGGTTGATACCGAAACCCCACCGCATCGCAGGGACGATCAGAACCGTCTCTGCAAGACGCCAGATCCCGACCTCGGGGGGAAACCAAACCGGGGCTTGCCTGCCAGAGGCGGCTGCCCTAGCAGAAGGGCGCGGCGTCCGTGCGGGCTCACACCATGGGGCAGAGAACGCGGACAGGAACAATCGCGGAAGGTATGGCATGACCAATCAGATCGCACTGGTGCTGGGGCTGTTGATCATCGGCCTTTTCGCGGTGGATGCGCTGTTTCTTCATTGGGGCCTGCCGGTGTTTTTGGGAAAACAGCTCGTCAGCCTGATCGAATATCTCAGCTTCTGGCGTTAGACGCCGCGCCGGGGCGATTCGTTCCATCTGCTTCCAATCGGGCGGCGGGCCGCATGAATGGGCATGGCTGCGTCCCTTTCCGCGCCTCTTCAGCAACAGGTCTTGCGACCTTGTGCAGAGATTTCGCGCCACGGCATCGGATTTTCGGCTGGGTTAGCGCCCCCATTGGTTTCTGGCATTTGCATTTACCCGGCAATGCGGGCTATTTGCAGCCCGCAACATCATCAGCGGCGGAGGACACACATGGCTGTCAAGGTGGCGATCAACGGTTTTGGCCGGATCGGTCGGAACGTGCTGCGCGCGATCATTGAATCGGGGCGCAATGATATCGAGGTCGTGGCGATCAACGACCTGGGTCCGGTCGAAACCAACGCGCATCTGCTGCGCTATGACTCGGTCCATGGCCGTTTCCCTGCCGAGGTCAAGGTCTCAGGCGACTCGATCGACGTCGGCCGCGGCCCGATCAAGGTCACCGCGATCCGCAACCCGGCCGAGCTGCCCTGGGGCGACATCGACGTCATCATGGAATGCACCGGCATCTTTGCGTCGAAAGAAAAGGTGCAACCGCACCTGTCGACCGGCGCCAAGCGGGTGCTGATCTCGGCCCCCGGCGACAATGCCGACAAGACCATCGTCTTTGGCGTCAACCACGACACGCTGACCAAGGACGACCTCGTCGTCTCGAACGCCAGCTGCACCACCAACTGTCTGTCGCCGGTCGCCAAGGTGCTGAATGACAGCATCGGCATCGTCCGCGGCTTTATGACCACGATCCACAGCTACACCGGCGACCAGCCGACGCTGGACACCATGCACAAGGACCTTTACCGCGCCCGCGCCGCCGCGCTGTCGATGATCCCGACCTCGACCGGCGCTGCCAAGGCCGTGGGCCTGGTGCTGCCCGAACTCAAAGGCAAGCTGGACGGCGTCGCAATCCGCGTGCCGACCCCCAACGTCTCGGTCGTGGACCTTGTCTTTGAAGCCAGCCGCGACACCTCGGTCGAGGAAATCAACGCCGCGATCCGCGCCGCTGCTGACGGCCCGCTGAAAGGCATCCTTGGCTATACCGAAGAAAAGCTGGTTTCGTCGGACTTCAACCACGATCCGCACAGCTCGGTCTTCCACATGGATCAGACCAAGGTGATGGAAGGCAAGCTTTGCCGCATCCTGACCTGGTACGACAACGAATGGGGCTTCTCGAACCGTATGTCGGATACTGCGGTCGCCATGGGCAAGCTGATCTGAGGATTGTCGGCCAGCGTCGGACAACCGTCGCAGGTCAGCCTGAAAAGATGGAACGCGCCCGACATAACTGGGCGCGTTTTTCATTTTCGCGTCTCATCATGCCCGGCCAGGAATCGGGCAGGGCCAGGATCAGTTTTTGCGTGACAGGCGGCGCATATTCGCCCGCGTGCGCCGACGATACGGCAACAGCGCCGCCGCCATGACCCGATCCGCGCGCTCGCCCCGTCCGGCCGCACGCAACGCTGCATGTAGCGCCTCGGATGCGGCATTGGCTTTTTCCATCACCATACGCTGAGGCTCAGAGGCATCTTGCGGCACCATGCCCATCAGCCCGGCCGTGCGCAATGCGATGACCATCTGTGCCTCCCAGGTCATGCGCGCCATCTGCTGCCAAAGCTGCAGCGTCTGCATCGCCGACCTATTCATCATTCCGAAACCCATCACGACTTCCTCTGAAACAGCGGGTAGGCAGAAAAATTTGCTCCTATCGCGGGCAAAAGCCAAGAGGTTCCTTGCAGCCGCCTTTGCCCTATGGCCATGAAGCCGCACCCGGTATAGAGGGGAATCATGACCACATCCGTAACTATCCGACGCCCCGACGACTGGCATCTGCATCTGCGCGACGGCGCCATGCTGCAGGCAGTGGCTTCTTTTTCCGGCCATTTTGGCCGGGCGATCATCATGCCGAATCTGGTGCCGCCGGTGGTGACCGGCGCGCAGGCTGCAGCCTATCGCGACCGTATCCAGGCGGCGCTGCCGGGAAAAGTGACGTTACGTCCCTTGATGACGCTTTATCTGACCGAGGCCACCGATCCCGCCGACGTGGTTGCGGCCCACGCGCAGGGAATCATCTCGGCGGTCAAGCTGTATCCGGCCGGGGCAACGACCAATTCTGCCTCGGGCGTGCGCGATTTCGACAAGGTGCGCCCTGTCCTGGACGCCATGGCCGAGGCGGGAATTCCCCTGCTTTTCCATGGCGAGGTCACCGATCCGTCAGTGGATATATTCGACCGCGAGGCGGTGTTCATCGACCGCGTTCTTGACCCGATCCGCCGCGCCACCCCCGGCCTGCGTGTGGTGATGGAACATATCACCACCTCGGACGGGGTTGATTACGTCCTGGGCAACGAGAGTATCGGCGCGACCATCACCACCCACCACCTGATCATCAACCGCAACCATATCCTCGCAGGGGGTATCCGGCCGCATTACTATTGCCTGCCCGTCGCCAAGCGCGAAACCCACCGGCTGGCGTTGCGCAAGGCGGCGACCTCGGGTGATGGGCGTTTCTTCCTTGGCACCGACTCGGCGCCGCACCCTGACCGCGCCAAGGAATCGGCCTGCGGTTGCGCCGGCTGCTTTACCGCCCCGAACACCATGTCGATCCTTGCACAAGTGTTCGAGGAGGAGGGAGCGCTTGAGCAGCTTGAGGCCTTTACCTCGCTCAATGGCGCAGCTTTCTACGGCATTGCCCCGAATGAGGACCGCATCCGGCTGGTCCGGCGCGACACCCCTGCCGAATACCCCACCCATATCCCCGCCGGAGACGAGACCGTCACCGTCTTTGACCCCGGCTTCCCGCTTTACTGGCACGTTGAGGACCCCGCATGACCCTGCCCTTTCCCCCGCATGAGGAAATCGCCCGGCTGACCGCGCGCATGCTGCTGGAGATCAAGGCGGTTCATTTCAACGCCGCCGAGCCCTTTACCTATGCTTCGGGGCTGAAGGGGCCGACCTATATCGATTGCCGCAAGCTGATCAGCTTTCCGCGCATCCGCTCGACGCTGATGGATTTCATGGCCGCGACCGTACTGCGCGAGGCCGGTTTTGCCGCCTTTGATAACGTCGCCGGGGGTGAGACGGCGGGCATCCCCTTTGCCGCATGGGTCGCCGAACGGCTTGAACTGCCGATGACCTATGTGCGCAAAAAGCCCAAAGGCTATGGCCGCAACGCCCGGATCGAAGGGGCGATGACCGAAGGCCAGCGCGTGCTTCTGGTCGAGGATCTGACCACCGACGGCGGCTCGAAGCTAAGCTTTGTCGATGCCATCCGCGAAACCGGCGCGACCTGCGGGCATACGGCAGTGGTGTTTTACTACGACATCTTCCCCGAGACCGAGCAGCGTTTGGCCGATCATGGCGTCAAGCTGCACTATCTCTGCACCTGGTGGGACGTGCTGGCCGAGGCCAAAGCGCAAGGTTTTTACGACGCCGGAACGCTGGCCGAGGTCGAGAAATTCCTGACCGATCCGCGTGCCTGGCAGGCAGCCCACCCCTGATCCGGCACGGTCGCCTGACGGTACCGCCGGAATAACTCTTCGTCAAAAAACCGGGTTGGCGCCCATCAGCGCCAGCCCGGTGCGGGTTTTTCTGCTATACCAGTAACCAGTTGCCCCTTTCGTTAGCGCAGGGGGCGGCTTTTCGCCTAGCCTTGGCCGGCCCTACAACGCCGTAGACCCGGCCCTTCATAAGGTGGATAACGATGCCCACCGAGTCGAATATCCGGAGCTGATGGGATGAGCGAGTTACGCGCCGTTGAGATCAGAAAGCCCGGCGAAATCGCCGAGGCCGCAGCCGAGCAAGCAGTACCGTTCTCGATCGAGGCCGAGCAGCAGCTTCTTGGCGCGCTCCTGACCAATAACGAGGTTTATGACCACGTTTCGCGCATCGTTCAGGCCAAGCATTTCTACGACCCTGTCCACCGCCGCATCTATGAAATCTGCGCCGAGCGCATCGCCCGCAACGCGCTGGCCAGCCCGGTGACCATCAAGGCGTTCATGGAACATGACGCCGGGCTTAAGGAACTGGGCGGACCGGCCTATCTGGCCCGTCTTGCCGGAGCGGCGATCTCATCCCACGCCGCGCGCGACTATGCGCAAATGATCCGGGAATTCGCCCTGCGGCGCGAGCTGATCTCGCTGGGGCAGGATATCTCGTCCCGCGCGGCGACCATCGCAGTCGATGATTCCGCCGAAGAGCAGATCAAAGAGGCCGAGCAGGTGCTTTACAAGCTCGGCGAACAGGGCGTGGCCGAGCGTGGTTTCCAAAGCTTCCTTGCCGCGGTGACGGGCGCGCTGAACGCCGCCAATGCCGCTTTCAGCCGTGGCGGCGGGCTGTCGGGCATTTCGACCGGGCTGATCGACCTTGACCACAAGATGGGCGGGTTGAACCGTTCGGACCTGATCATCCTTGCCGGGCGGCCCTCGATGGGGAAAACCTCGCTGGCAACCAACATTGCCTTTAACGTCGCGCGGGCGCATCGGCTGGGCGAACTGCCCGACGGCACCCATGGCACGGTTGCGGGCGGTGTCGTCGGCTTCTTCAGCCTTGAGATGTCGGCCGAGCAGCTCGCCGCACGTATCCTTTCCGAGGCCGCCGAAGTACCAAGCGAGGCGATCCGCCGCGGCGACATGACCGAGGATGAGTTTCGCCGCTTTGTCAAAGCAGCCCACGATCTGCAAAACTGCCCGCTTTACATCGACGACACCCCGGCGCTGCCGATCAACCAGCTTGCCGCCCGTGCCCGCAAGCTTAAGCGCACCATGGGGCTGGATCTGCTGATCGTCGACTATTTGCAACTGCTGCGCGCCACCTCGGCCAAGGACAGCCGCGTCAATGAGGTGAGCGAGATCACCCAGGGCCTAAAGGCTGTCGCCAAAGAGCTGGACATCCCCGTCATCGCCCTGTCGCAGCTGTCCCGTCAGGTCGAGTCGCGCGACGACAAGCGCCCACAGCTTTCTGACCTGCGCGAATCCGGCAGTATCGAACAGGACGCTGATATCGTCATGTTCGTCTTCCGCGAGGAGTATTACCGCGAGCGCGAAAAGCCCGCCGATCACGATCTGGACAAGATGGCCTCCTGGCAACAGATCATGGAGGCCTGCCATGGCAAAGCCGAAGTGATCATCGGCAAGCAGCGCCACGGTCCCATCGGCACGGTCGAGCTGTCCTTTGAGGGCCGCTTCACCCGCTTTGGCAATCTGGAAAAAAACCGCAGTTGGGACCGGTCTGAATGAACCTGCCCGTCTCTGTGACGACGATCGGTCTGCTGACCGCATCAAACCTGTTCATGACGGTCGCCTGGTACGGGCATCTGAAGTTCAAGGCCACGCCCCTTTTTCTGGTCATTCTGATCAGCTGGGGCATTGCCTTTTTCGAATATGTCCTGCAGGTGCCCGCAAACCGTATCGGCTACGGCCATTTCAGCGCCGCCCAGCTAAAGACCATCCAAGAGGTGATCAGCCTGTCGGTCTTTGTGCTGTTTTCTTGGGTGTGGCTTGGCGAAAAGCTGACCTGGAACGTGGCGGCGGGCTTTGCCTGCATCTGTCTTGGCGCCTTTCTGATCTTTCACAATTTCGGCGGTTCGGGCCATTAAATCTGACAGGGCCGTGTCAAACAGCCGATTGCCTTTGCCCGCCTAGAGGGGCAAAGGTGCGTGCATGAACAGCATGGCTTCCCCCAGCCCGCGCCGTCCCAGCATTCTGACCCTGGTCTCGATCTCGGCGGCGGGCGCCCTTTCGATGAATATCTTCCTGCCCTCGCTGCCGGCCATGGCGCGGGATTTTGGCGTGGAATACGGCTTCATGCAGCTTTCCGTCTCGGCCTTTCTTGGGGTCAGCGCGGTGCTGCAGCTGCTTTGCGGCCCGATCAGCGACCGCTTTGGCCGCCGCCCTGTCGTGCTTGGATCGTTTGCGATCTTTCTGCTTGCGACTATCGGGGCGCTGCTTGCACCGACTGCGGGCTGGTTCATGCTGTTCCGGCTAATTCAGGCGGTGGTGACCACCGGCTTTGTCATCAGCCGCGCCGTGGTGCGCGACATGGTCCCGGCTGAACAGGCCGCCAGCATGATCGGCTATGTGACCATGGGCATGTCGCTGGTGCCGATGGTTGCGCCCACGCTTGGTGGTATCCTGGACGAAACCCTGGGTTGGCGCGCCAGCTTTGTCGCGATGGGTCTGGCCGGGTTTGCCGTCATGACGCTATGCGCGGTCGACCTTAAGGAAACCGCGCGCAGCGGGGGGGTGCCGCTGGCCCAGCAGCTGGTGACCTATCCAATCCTTGCCCGCTCGCGCCGGTTCTGGGGCTATGCGCTGACTGCGACGCTTAGCGCCGGCTCGTTCTACGCCTATCTCGGCGGCGCGCCCTTCGTCGGGCAGGTGGTGCTGCATCTTTCACCGGCCGAGGTCGGCTATTGGTTCGCCGGCCCCTCTATCGGCTATGCGCTGGGGAATTTCCTGTCCGCGCGCTATTCGACCCGGATCGGCATGAACCGGATGATCCTTGCCGGAGCGGTGATCTGTTCTGCCTTCCTGACCGCAGCTTTGGTGGTCGATATGCTGGGCGGGCTGACACCGCTGGTCTTTTTCGGCTCGGTCGCCTTTATGGGCCTGGGCAATGGCATGCTGCTGCCGAACGCCAATGCCGGAATGATGAGCGTGCGGCCCGAGCTTGCCGGCACGGCCAGCGGGCTTGGTGGCTCGATGGCCGTTGCAGGCGGGGCGGGACTGGCCGCGCTGGCCGGGATGCTGCTTGACGCTCAATCGGGCGCAGTGCCGCTGTTGACGATCATGGCGGGCTCGGCCATCGCCTCGATCGGCTTCATCATTTGGGTGATGATCCGTGAAAGACAGGTCATCTCGGGCGGCTGACCCTCTTGCCGGAACACCTTTGCAAAGCGTATTGGTTGCTTTGCAAAGAGGAGTCCCATGGCCACGCAAAAGATCTATGCTGGCGTTGCCCTGCGCGAAACCCGCGCACGCGCGGGCCTGACCCAGCGCACCTTCGCCGACCGGCTGGGCGTGTCGCTGCCCTATCTGTCGCAGATGGAAAACAACCATCGCCCGGTTTCGGCCGGGGTGCTGCTGAAGCTCGCGTCGGAATTCTCGGTCGATCTGGGTGCGATGGCGGTGGGTGATGCCGAACGCATGGTCATGGATATGGCCGAGGCGCTGGCTGATCCGCTGTTCGACTCGCCTCCGCCCCGCGCCGATCTGCGACTTGCCGCAACCAATGCGCCAGCGTTGGCACGCGCGTTTCTGGACCTTTACCGCGCCCACCGCGAGGGGCAGGAACGACTGGCGGCCCTGGACGAGGCGCTTGGCGCCGGAGCGCAAAACGCCACCCCCTCACCTTGGGAAGAGGTGCGGGATTTCTTTCACTACTGCGACAATTACATCGACGCGGTGGACCGCGCGGCCGAGCATTTCGCCCGCATTCGCCCCGAGCTGCGCCCGCTTGACCGCGCTATCGCCGCACTGGCCGAACGCGGGATCGAGGTCACCATGGCCGAGCTTGGCAGCGCCCCGGTCTATCTGCGCGAAGGCAAACGAGTCACGCTGAACGCCGCCGCCGAACCCGCGACACAGGCCTTTCAGCTATTGCACCTGCTGGCGCTGGAAACGCGTGGTGACCTGCTTGAAGCGACGCTGGAGCTTGCGCGCTTCCGCAGCACCTCGGCCCGCGACATCGCGCGACTGGGGCTGGCGAACTATTTCGCCGGGGCCGCAATGATGCCCTATGCGCGCTTTTTGCAAACCGCGCGGGCCGAGCGTCACGACCTCGAAAGGCTGGCCCATCTGTTCCACGCCTCGCTTGAGCAGGTCGCCCATCGCCTCTCTACCCTGCAACGCGGCGGAGATCGCGGCGTGCCGTTCTTTTTCGTCCGCGTCGATCAGGCTGGCACGATCACCAAGCGCCATTCGGCCACCCGGATGCAGTTTGCCCGTTTCGGCGGCGCCTGCCCGCTGTGGAATGTGCATCAGGCGTTCGAGACCCCGGGCCGTTTCCTGCGCCAGCTGGCCGAAACACCGGACGGCAAGCGCTATCTGCTGCTCGCACGCGATGTCTCGAAACCCGGCGGGGCCTTTGGCGCGCCCGTCCGGCGCTTTGCCATCGGGCTGGGATGCGAGATCAGCCATGCGCGCGAGATGGTCTATGCAGACGGGCTGGATATCGGGAACCCGCAGCTTTTTGAACCGATTGGGGTGTCATGCCGCATCTGCCCACGGTCGAACTGCCACCAACGGTCAGTGCCTCCGGTGGACCGCCATATCCGCATCCCGCAGGATCGGCCCGGCCCCCTGCCCTATGAGATCGCCTGAACCGGCGAAAACGCCGAAACCCTGCACTGGTTCCGTCAAAAATTTAGGTCGCCGGGCAGAATCAGTGCTGGCCATCGTGCCCGATCCGATGCCGGGGACGGCTGGTGCCCGGCGAACAGTCGGGATGGCGAGCCTGTGGCAAAACCACCCATGCAATTTCATCGGTCCCGGCAAAAATTCAGCAATCGCAGTAATATACAGCGATTCCATCTCGTTATCAGCAAAACCCAGATTCTCTATCTAAGGTTGCAAGATTTCACCGCACCACCACCGGCGGATATCCACCTGCACCCGCCCGGCGTATCGGCATCAATCCGCCCAAACCCTGCCTAAGCGGCCCGCCCCTGTTGCGCTTTGAGCACAGGTCGGATTTATCCCTGCCCAGCCAAGACCAAAACTGCCCCTGCAGCACGGTCGGAACAACAATGGACCTGGGACATTGCGCATCACCCGTCGCCTGAATTCGGTGCTTGAACGCTGGCTGCCAGAGCAGCGCCTTTTTCTCAAATCGGACAAGAGCACCCGTTTTCTGCGACTGCGGCCCGCAACCCAACTTGCCGCGATCGGCGGTATCACCCTGGTTTTTGGCTGGTCGATCGTCGCCAGCTCTATCCTTGTCATTGATGCGATTGCCCCCAGCGGGGCGCGTAATGGCGCAGTGCATAGCCAGTCCACACTTGAGGCGCGGCTGACCGATCTTTCGGCCGAACGTGATCGCCGTGCCGCCGAAGCTGTGGCAGCGCAGAACCGCTTTGCCGTCGCGCTGGATCAGGTCTCGCGCATGCAATCGCTGCTTCTGGAATCCGAGGCGCAGCGGCGTGAGCTGGAAACCGGCCTCGACGCCGTTCACGCCAGCCTGCAACAGGCCGTAAAGGCCAGCCGCGAGGCTAACGCCGCCAACAGTGAAGCAGCACCCGTCCGCACCGCCGAGTTGCAGGCCGCCCTGGACATCCTTGCCGGTGAGCTGGAGCAGGCCGCCAACGCCCGCGCCGATGCCGTGCAGCAGGCCGAGGACGCGCGCCGCGTGGCCGATGCGCTTGCATTAGAGCGTGACCAGATCGTTGCCCGGAACGATCAGATCCTTTCGCAGCTGGAAGACGCTGTCAGTGTCTCCGTCAAACCGCTTGACGACATGTTCCGCAGCGTTGGCATGAACCCGGACGAGGTCCTGCGCAAAGTCCGTCAGGGCTATTCCGGCCAGGGCGGCCCCCTGAACCCGGTCAGCTATTCGTCCAGCGGCAATGCCGCCATTACTCAGGGCGAGGCCAAGGCGAACGAGATCCTGATCACGCTGGATCAGATGAACAGCTATCGTATCGCCGTCGAAAAAATGCCGCTGGCGATGCCGGTCAAATCGGCCTTTCGCTATACCTCGCCCTTTGGCCGCCGCTGGGGCCGCTCGCATGAGGGCATCGACATGGCCGCTCCGGTCGGAACGCCGGTTTATGCGACAGGCGAAGGCACGGTCATCTTTGCCGGCTGGCAGCGCGGCTATGGCAACCTGATCAAGATCCAGCATGAGCTGGGCACCGAAACCCGCTTTGGCCATTTGTCCAAGATTCGGGTCAAGGTTGGCCAAAAGGTATCGCGCGGCAGCTTGATCGGTGATATGGGCAATACCGGCAGATCGACCGGCTCGCATCTTCATTACGAAGTTCGCGTGAACGGCCGTGCCGTGGACCCTATGCGATTCATCAAGGCAGCCCAGAATGTTTTCTAAGACCCGTGTTACCGAACCAGGCCCCCGTACCCAGCCTACGCCCGAGCCCGAACCCGCGCGCGTCGACACGAGTTACGATATCCCCGCGACCACTGCGCGCACGCGCACGCCGCCTTCGGTGCTGGCGGCGGACCTGACGGTCACCGGCAATATCCAGACCCAAGGTGACATTCAGGTCGAGGGCACCGTGGAAGGCGATATCCGCGCCCATCAACTGGTCGTCGGCGAAAGCGCCACCATCCGTGGGGAAATCGTCGCCGAAGAAGTGGTGGTGAACGGCCGTGTCGTTGGCCGCGTCCGCGGGCTGAAAGTTCGCCTGACCGCCACTGCGCGGGTCGAAGGCGACATCATCCATAAGACCATCGCGATCGAATCCGGGGCCCATTTCGAAGGTTCGGTCCAGCGTCAAGAGGACCCATTGGCCAATGGCGTGACGCCGAAGCTGGCGCCGCCCGTCGCGCGCCCGGTTAGCGACGATTCAGAATAAAAGGTCTGTTCGACCTGTGACCGGATCCTGGGCGGCCCATTGGCCGCCCTTTCTCACTCCCAAGCGTCGTCCGGCATCAGCCGCCGGTACATGTGCCAGCTTGCGTGACCCAGCACCGGTAGCGCGACAAACAGCCCCAGAAACAGCGGCAGGATCGCGGCAAACAGCAGCCCGGCGATCACCAGAGCCCAGACCAGCATGACCGGAAAATTGACCGCCACCGCCTGAAAGCTGGTGATGATGGCCGAGATAAGGTCCACCTCACGATCAAGGATCAGCGGCAGCCCGACCACAGAGATCGAGAAAAGCAGCGCAGCCAGCCCGCCTCCGACCAGCGTGCCGGTGGCCAGCATCGCAAGCCCCCGTCCCTGCAACACCGCCTCGGCAGATGAGGAGATATTTGTCAGCGCCGATGCGCCCATGAACAGGGCAAAGATGGTATGGGCAGCAAAGACCCAGAACATAAAGAGCAGTAGGATCACCATGGCCATTGAGGGAATCTGCCGGTCTTTTTGCGCGATGACCACCGCCACCACCTCGCGCCAGATCAGCGGCTGGTCCGCCTCGATCCGGCGGCTGACCTCATAAAGCCCCACAGCAGCAAAGGGCGCGATCAGGGGAAACCCGACGATAAAGGGGATAAGCCACCATTCCCGTCCTGCAGCCATGGTTACGGCGGACAGGACCAGCCCGCCCGCGACGTAAAAGGCAGCAAACAGCAGCCCAAAGGCCGGAGCACGCCGGAAATCCCGCCAGCCCTCAGCCAGGGCCGCAGGGATGGCCTCGAACCCGACCACAGCAGGCAATGGAATTTCATCCGGGCCGGGATCCGGTGCGGGATCAGGCAGCGGCGACCGCCCCGGTTCGGGGATCGGGATGGGAATGGGCTTTGGTTCCGAATCGTGCATGGCCAACCGCTCCTCCGTCGCCTGGACAAAGGTTAGCAGGCCAAACATAAAGAAACAGCAAAAGCCTTAGCGCGTGAACCGGCCGACCAGCGCATCCCGGACAGAGGGCGAGACGAATTTCGATACGTCCCCGCCCAACCGGGCGATTTCCTTGACCAGCTTTGACGCAATCGCCTGACGGCGGGCATCGGCCATCAGAAAGACGGTTTCGATGCTGTCGTCCATGGCCCGGTTCATACCGACCATCTGGAATTCATATTCGAAATCGGCCACTGCCCGCAGACCGCGGACGATCACTTTGGCCCCCACATCGCGGGCGCAATCAATGAGCAGGTTTTCAAAGGGATGGACGACAATCTCACCGCCACGCTGGGCTACGATGCGGTCACATTCCTCGCGCACCATGGCGACGCGATCTTCCAGCTCGAACAGCGGTCCCTTGTCGCGGTTGATGGCAACGCCGATCACCAGCCTGTCCACCAGTTCCAGCGCGCGCTGAATAATATCGAGATGTCCCAAGGTGATAGGATCGAAGGTGCCGGGGTATAGCCCGATGCGCATGAAAAGGTCCTTCTCCTCGCCTGATGCCGGCAGTCAAACAGAGTTTTGCAAGAAAATGCAAGGCAGTGAGCTTTTTTTGCCATAACAGCAAAAAAAGGCTCCCCGGCAATCAGTTCCCCATGATCATGCCGGTCAGCGCCTCTTTCTCGGCCGCCAACTCTTTCAGCCGGGCCGAAACCGTATCGCCGATCGAAACCAGACCGACCATTTCGCCTTCGTCGTTCACCACCGGCAAGTGACGGAAACGCCCCTGGGTCATGCGGTCCAGAATGACCAACGCATCCTCGCCCGTGGTGCAGGTAATCAGTTTGCGGGTCATCAGTTCGCTGATCGGCAGGGTCAGGACAGCGGCACCGCGCCTGCCCAGTTCGCGCACGATGTCGCGTTCGGACAGGATGCCCAGCGGAATGCGCCCATCCTCAGAGACCACGACCGCACCGATGCGCTTTTCCGAAAGCAGCCTGGCGGCATCGGCCACGCTGGCATCCGGTGCGACGGTGATGATATCGCCGCTAGGCTTCATCGACAGGATCTGAGTAACTAGCATCGCGGTTCCTCCTCGGGTCGGGCTGGCTTAGCTCGTGACCATCAGCGTCACCTCAAGCCGGCCTTGCGTCAAGACTGCTGTTGCAGTGCAGCGTCTCAGGGCACGACCAAAGCCTGAAGGCGCGCGACCTCGGCGCGGATCCCCTGCGCCAGCGCCTCGGCCAGTCGGTTCATGCGTTGCGAGCGGCGGTCATCAGCATGACGGATCAACCAAAAACTGCGTGTCAGCGAAACCTGATCGGTCAGCACCCGCCGCACTCCGGGGCAAAAGGGGATGGCAAAATCATGCACGATCCCAAGTCCCGCCCCTGCCCGGATCGCCTGCATCTGCACAGAAACGGAATTCGACGTCAGCGCCGCCCATTCCATCCCGGTTTCAGGCAGATAATCCAGTTCCCGGTCAAAGATCATGTCGGCGATATAGCCGATCATGCGATGGCCATGCAGATCCTCGCGTGAGCGGATCGGCGGATGGGCGCGCAGATAATCCTGATGCGCGGCAAGGTGCAGCTGATAATCGGTCAGACGCTGCACCACCAGCCGCCCGGCCTGCGGCTGGGAAACGGCAATGGCCATATCCGCTTCGCGCCGCGACAGGTTAAAGACGCGCGGCAGGGCGATGATCTGAATCTCCAGCCGCGGGTGATCCTGCGACAACTTGGCGCAGACCTGCGGCAGAAGATAGTTCGCGCAACCGTCTGGCGCGCCGATGCGCAACTGCCCGGTCAGGTCCCCGGGACCCGAGAGCGCCTCTTCAGCCTCGCTTAGCGCCGCCTCGACCGCCTCGGCGTGGGGCAAAAGCCGCTCACCCTCGGGTGCAAGCCCGTATCCCTGCGGGGTTTTGACGAAAAGCTTGGCCCCCAGCGATGCTTCAAGCCGCGCCACACGCCGCCCGACGGTAGAGGCATCAATGCCCAGACGGCGCCCCGCGCCCGACAGGCTGTCAGCGCGCGCCACGGCCAGAAAGATGCGCAGATCGTCCCAGTCCATCTTACCCCTTTGCAGAAATGCAAAACGATTTTGCCAGACTTCCTCTTTTTTCGGCAATGCTGCAAGTCTATCATCCGCTCCGACTGGCATTCCTGGGAGGCATTCATGGAAGAACTCAGCCACTGGATCGACGGCAAAGAGGTCAAAGGCACCTCGGGCCGCTTTAGCGATGTCTATAACCCCGCCACCGGCGAAGTAATCGCCCGCGTGCCGCTGGCAACCCCGGCAGAGCTGGACGCCGCGGTCAAAAGCGCCGAAAAGGCGCAGATCGGCTGGGCCGCCACCAACCCGCAGCGCCGCGCGCGGGTGATGATGAAATTCGGTCAGCTTATCCAGGACAATATGGAGCAACTGGCCGAGCTGGTCGCGCGCGAGCACGGCAAGACCCTGCCCGACGCGCGCGGCGATGTGCAGCGTGGCCTTGAGGTTATCGAGGTCTGCATGGGCACCCCGGCGCTGCTCAAGGGTGAATATACCGACAACGCCGGCCCGGGCATCGACCTTTATTCGATGCGTCAGCCGCTGGGCGTGGTCGCGGGCATCACGCCCTTCAACTTCCCGGCGATGATTCCGCTGTGGAAGATGGGCCCGGCGCTGGCCAGCGGCAACGCAATGATCCTGAAACCGTCCGAGCGCGTGCCCTCGACCTCGATCATGCTGGCCAAGCTGGCGCAAGAGGCCGGGCTGCCCGATGGCGTGCTGCAGGTGGTCAATGGCGACAAAGAGATCGTCGACGCGATCCTTGACCATCCGACCGTTCAGGCGGTGGGCTTTGTCGGCTCGACCCCGATCGCGCAATATATCTATGGCCGCGCCGCGACCAACGGCAAGCGTGCGCAGTGCTTTGGCGGCGCCAAGAACCACATGCTGATCATGCCCGACGCCGATCTGGACAAGGCGGCGGATGCACTGGTCGGCGCCGGATTCGGCGCGGCGGGCGAACGCTGCATGGCGATCTCGGTCGCGGTGCCGGTCGGCGACAAGACCGCCGATGCGCTGATCGAACGGCTGGTGCCCAAGATCGAAAAACTGAAGGTCGGCCCCTATACCGCTGGCGAGGATGTCGATTACGGTCCCGTCATCACCAAGGCCGCACAAGAGCGCATCAACCGCCTGATCGGTTCTGGCGTGGATCAGGGCGCGAAACTGGTCGTGGACGGCCGCGGGCTGAAAATCCAGGGCTATGAGAACGGCTTCTTCTGCGGACCGTCGCTCTTTGACAATGTCACGCCCGAGATGGACATCTACAAGGAAGAGGTCTTTGGCCCGGTGCTTTCGACCGTGCGGGCCAAGACCTATGAAGATGCGCTGCGTCTCGTCATGGACAACGACTATGGCAACGGCACCGCGATCTATACCGCCGACGGCGACACGGCGCGCGACTTTGCCAGCCGCGTCAACGTCGGCATGGTCGGGATCAACTTCCCGATCCCGGTGCCGCTTAGCTACTACACCTTTGGCGGCTGGAAAAAGTCGGCATTTGGCGACCTGAACCAATATGGCCCGGACGCCTTCCGCTTTTACACCAAGACCAAGACAGTGACCGCGCGCTGGTTCTCGGGGATCAAGGACGGCGTTGCGCTGAACTTCAAGGCCATGGACTGATGGCAGCGAGGGGGGTGGAAACGCCCCCTTCCATCCCGGACCACCGGGGCAGGAATGGGCCGGGACAACCGCCCCGCCCCTTTGCGCAGGGCTTGCAATACTTGCGCAACATTTTCCGGCCATGTCCGGCACGGCATATCACACGAAAGACATGAGGGAGTGAGCATGGATTTCGCGCTGAGCGAGGAACAGCAGGCGATTTTTGACATGGCCCGGGATTTTGGGGCCACTGAGATTGCCCCCCACGCCCGCGCCTGGGAAGAGGCCGGCACCATCCCCCGCGACTTGTGGCAAAAGGCGGCCGAACTGGGCTTTGGCGGCGTCTATGTCGCCGAAGAACATGGCGGCACCGGGCTAAGCCGTCTGGACGCGACACTGGTCTTTGAGGCACTGGCCATGGCCTGCCCTTCGGTCGGTTCGTTCCTGTCGATCCACAATATGTGTGGCGGCATGATCGACAAATTCGGCACCTGGGCCAACAAGACCCGTTGGCTGCCCGACCTGTGCAGCATGAAGAAAGTGTTCTCCTATTGCCTGACCGAGCCGGGCTCGGGCTCGGACGCGGCGGCGCTGCGCACCCGGGCGGAGCGTGTCCCCGGCGGGTGGAAGCTCAATGGCACCAAAGCCTTTATCTCGGGTGGCAGCTACTCGGATTGCTATCTGGTCATGGTGCGCACCGGGCAGGACGGTCCGCGCGGCATCTCGACGGTGGTGGTCGAGGCCGGCACCCCCGGCCTTAGTTTCGGCGCGCTTGAACACAAAATGGGCTGGAAGGCGCAACCGACGGCGCAGGTCCAGTTCGACGATTGCATCATCCCCGAAGAGAACCTGATCGGCGAGGAAGGCCGCGGCTTTTCCTATGCCATGGCCGGGCTTGACGGCGGGCGGCTGAATATCTCGGCAGGCGCGCTTGGCGGCGCTCGGGCCGCGCTTGAACAGACGCTGCGCTACATGGGTGAGCGACGCGCGTTTGGCCAGACGCTCGACCAGTTTCAGGCGCTGCAATTCCGTCTGGCCGAGATGGAGACAGCACTGCAATCCTCGCGCATCTTTCTGCGCCAGGCAGCGTGGAAGCTGGACCGCGGAGAGCGTGACGCAACCAAATTCTGCGCCATGGCCAAACTGCATGTGACCGACCGCGCCTTTGATGTCGCCAATCAGTGCCTGCAACTTCATGGCGGTTATGGCTATCTTGCCGATTACGGGCTGGAAAAGATCGTGCGCGATCTGCGCGTACATCAGATTCTGGAAGGCACCAATGAAATCATGCGGCTGATCATAGGCCGCGCCCTGCTGGCGGAGCGTGACTGAATGAATGATATGATCATCCGTAAGGACCGCCGCGCCGGACGGCTGACCTTTAACCGGCCCCAGGCGCTGAACGCGCTGAGCCATGAAATGGCGCTGGCAATCGACGCCGCGCTTAGGGAATGGCGCGACGACCCCGAGGTGGCGCTGGTCATCATCGACGCCGAGGGCGAGCGCGCCTTTTGCTCGGGCGGGGATATCGCAGCGGTCTATCGCGCCGGTCTGGCCGGGGACCACCGCGTCGGACGCGAGTTCTTCCGCGACGAATACATCATGAATGCGCGGATCGCGGAATATCCCAAGCCCATCGTCGCCTTCATGCAGGGCTTTGTCATGGGCGGCGGTGTCGGTGTCGGCGGCCATGCCAGCCATCGTATCGTCGGCGACACGACCCAGATCGCCATGCCGGAATGCGGCATCGGCCTGATCCCGGATGTCGGCGGCAGTTGGCTGCTTGGCCATGCTCCGGGCCGCTGCGGCGAATATCTGGGGCTGACCGCCGCGCGGATGGGTGCGGGTGATGCGATATTCACCGGCTTTGCCGACAGCTATATCCCCGAGGCCGAGTGGCCCGCGCTGATCGAGCGGCTGGCCGAAAGCGGCGATGTGACAGCGATCGGCGCCCACCCCGCGCCCGAGGCGCCGCTTGCAACGGTGGACCTGTCTGCCTTTGCCGGCGAAACCGTGGCCGAGATTGTCGCCGCGCTGGAAACTGCTGGCAATGAGGCCGCCCTGAAACCCCTGCGCCGCAACTCGCCCCTGTCGATGGCGGCGACGCTGGCGCTGGTGCGGGCGGCACGCAAGGATGCCACCCTGCGCGACAGCCTTGCGCGCGAATTGCGCTTTACCGCCCGCGCCACCGCCGGCAGCGACTTTCTGGAAGGGGTGCGGGCGCAGATTATCGACAAGGACCGCAACCCGCGCTGGTCCGCCGACGCGAGTCCCGCGCATGTCGCAGAAATGCTGGCGCCGCTGGGCGCAGATGAACTCATCTGGGAGGAGAACAAATGAAGATCGGATTCATCGGCCTGGGCAATATGGGTGGCCCAATGGCAGCCAATCTTGCCAAGGCAGGCCATGAGGTCACCGGCTTTGACCTGGCGGCACCGATGCCCGAGGGCGTGACCAAGGCCGCCAGTGCCCCCGAGGCGGCGCAGGGCGCCGAGGTCGTCATCACCATGTTGCCTAATGGCGCCATCCTGCGTGCCGTTGCCGCCGAGGTAATCCCCGCCATGCAGTCGGGCGCGGTCTTGTGCGACTGCTCGACGGTCGACGTAGATAGCGCACGTGCAGTCGCGGCCGATGCGCAGGCGGCAGGGCTGGGCGCACTTGACGCGCCGGTCTCGGGCGGGGTCGGGGGCGCAGGCGCCGGCACGCTGACCTTTATGGTCGGCGGCAGCTCTGCTGCCTTTGAAAAGGTCAGCCCGCTTTTCGACATCATGGGGCAAAAGGCGGTCCATTGCGGCGAATCTGGCGCCGGACAAGCGGCAAAGATCTGCAACAACATGATCCTTGGCGTGACCATGATCGCCACATGCGAAGCCTTTGCCCTTGCTGACAAACTGGGGCTGGACCGGCAAAAGATGTTCGATGTCGTCTCGACCTCTTCGGGTTACAGCTGGTCGATGAACGCCTATTGCCCGGCACCGGGGGTTGGCCCGACTTCGCCCGCAGATAATGGGTACAAGCCCGGTTTCGCCGCCGAGTTGATGCTGAAGGACCTGCGGCTAAGCCAGCAGGCCGCCGAATCCGCCGATGCCGACACGCCGATGGGTGAGCTTGCCGCCGCGCTTTACGCCCGCTTTGTCGACGAAGAGGACGGAAAAGGCAGGGATTTTTCAGCCATGCTGCCAAGATTCGAGGCAAGGCACCGCCACGACTGACACCGCCCGCACCCCGGGGGCCCGGATTTCTCGCATTCGTGAGGGAGCCAATCGGTAGCTTGCGGCGTTTAACCTACAAGCAAGCTTCTTGTGCTAGGCTGGACCCATGTCACGCAATCGCCAGAGCCTGATTCTTATCGTCTGCCTGCTTACCGCCCTTGTTCCGCCCAGCTTTGCGGAACCGGCGGGGCAGGCGAAAGGGGCGGGCAAATCACAGGCCGTCGGCCAATCCCAATCCTCGGCGCTGCGTGTCGGCGACCAGCTGGATAGCGCACGTCTGCATCAGGTGACGCGCCCCGGCCTTTACGGAATGAGTCAGGCCCCCGCCGGCAGCCGCTATGGCATCGTCGATGGAAAACTGATCCGCTATGATCCGGAAAGCGCGCGTGTCCTGTCCATCATCCGACAGGTCGACAAGATCATGGACTAGAGCCCGACGATCAGCCGCGTAGCAACGACCGCGCAGCCTCTTTCGCGGCGGGGGTGATTTCCTCGCCCGACAGCATCCGCGCGATCTCTTCGATACGCTGGCTGTCGGTCAACGCCGCCACCTCTGAAGTGGTCATGCCGCCCTGAACCGACTTCGCCACCCGGAAATGATGGCCGCCCAAGGCCGCAACCTGTGGGCTGTGGGTGACGACCAGGACCTGTGCGTCCTCGGCCAACCGGGCGAGGCGACGGCCAACCGCATCCGCAGTAGCCCCGCCGACACCGCGGTCGATCTCGTCGAATATCAGCACCAGCGCATCATTACCGCGCGCCAGACAAACCTTGAGCGCCAGCAGAAACCGCGACAGCTCACCACCCGAGGCGATGCGGTCCAGTGGCCCGGCAGGGGCACCGGGATTGGTCGCAACGGTAAAGGCGACCATATCGCGTCCCTCTGGCCCCGGATCGCCCTCAGATATCAGGGTCGCAAAGACCGCGCGTTCCATTTTCAACGGGGCAAGTTCGGCCGCCATCGCGGCATCGAGCCGCTTGGCCGCCGCGATGCGCTGCTGCGTAAGGTCAGAGGCGGCGGCGTCATAATGCGCATCGGCCTCGTCTACGGCGGTGCGCAGACGGGCAATATTATCCTCGCCCGCGTCGATCCGACCCAGACGGCCACGCAGTTCATCCGCGAGCACCGCCAGATCATCCGCCAGAACGCCATGTTTGCGCGCCAGCGCCCGCAGCGCAAAAAGCCGCTCTTCGGTCGCCTCAAGCTCGCGCGGGTCAAACTCCATCGCATCAAGAGCCGCCTCGACGCCTGACACCGCCTCACCCAGTTCGATCAGCGCCCGTTGCAGGGCGGCTGCGGGGCCCTCAAGCCGCCCCTCGGCACGTTCGGCGGCGCCGTCAAGCCAGCGCGCGGCGTCCAGCATCGCGCCCTCGGCCCCCTCTGTGCCCAACGCCTGCAGGGCGCGAACCACGTCCTCGCGGATGCGCTCGGCCCCTTGCATGGCGCGGCGGCGGGTATCAAGCGTGTCCTCTTCGCCCGGCTGAGGATCAAGCTTATCGAGTTCAGCCACCGCATGCCGCAGGAACTCTTCTTCGTCCTTGGCAGCTGCCAAAGCGGCCTCGGCCTCAGCCAATGCGGCCCGCGCCTCGCGCCGGGCGGCCCATGCCGCGCGGGTCGGGCCAAGGTCCGCCCCGGCAAAGGCATCAAGCAACAGGCGATGGCCACGCGGGTTCAAAAGTCCGCGGTCATCATGCTGGCCATGCAGCTCGACCAGCACCTCGGACAGGGTCCGCAACACCTCACCCGAGGCGCGCCGGTCGTTGATCCAGCCGGTCTTGCGCCCATCGGCACCGTTCACGCGGCGGATGATCAGTTCATCCGAGACCGGAAAACCCGCCTCATCCAGAAGGGTGCGGGCGGGATGATCGGGCGGCAGGTCAAAGACGGCCGTCACCTCGCCCTGAGTCGCGCCCTGCCGGACCAGATCGGCACGACCGCGCCAGCCGAGGACAAACCCAAGACAATCAAGCAGGATCGATTTACCCGCCCCAGTCTCTCCGGTCAGCACGTTCAGGCCGGGCCGGAACTCCAGCTCCAGCCGGTCGATGAGCAGCATATCGCGGATATCGAGATGCCGCAGCATCGCCCGCTTACAGCCACTTGCCCTGAATGACCTGCCGATAGACACGCGTCAGCCAGCTGTCGCCACGCGCCTCGGGCGACAGGCCGCGACCGCGCAGCTGCGCATAAGCATCGGCATAGAAGGGCGAGGAGCGGAAGTTATGGCCGAGAATCGCCCCCGCCGTCTGAGCCTGATCGTTCAGACCCAGCGCCAGATAGGCCTCGACCAACCGCATCAGCGCCTCGGGCGTGTGCGAGGTGGTCTGGAAGTCCTCGACCACCACGCGGAACCGGTTGATCGCAGCGGTGTAATGGCCGCGCTTGAGGTAGTAGCGACCAATCTCCATCTCTTTGGCGGCGAGATGGTCAAAGGCTAGGTCGAACTTGAGGATCGAGGAACGCGCATATTCCGTATCGGGATATTGCTCGATCACCTCGCGCAGCGCCTGCAGCGCCTGAAAGGTCAGGCCCTGGTCGCGGCCGATCTCGTCTATCTGGTCGTAATAGGACAGCGCCAGCAGGTATTTCGCATAGGCTGCGTCCTCATCGCCCGGATAGGTGTCGATGAACCGCTGGGCCGCGCCCCGCGCCTCTTCGTATTGGCGGGCACGGTGGTAGGAATAGGCCTGCATGATCAGCGCACGCTTGGCCCATTCGGAATAAGGGTAAAGCCGCTCGACCTCAGAGAAATACTTCACCGCATCCTTGGGCTTGCGCGAATTCTCAAGCTCGTACTCGCCGCGCTTGTAGATTTCTTCGGCAGTGAAGTTCTCGAACGATTCGGGTTCTTTGCCGCCCCCGCCCGCGCATCCTGCCAGAAGGCCCAACGACAGCACAGCCGCGACCAAGGAACCCGATCTGATGCCTGTCATTCTACCCTGCCCGTCAGAAATTCATGCCGCCGCATCAGGAAACAGCCCGTGCAGCCTGGTCGTCCTAGCACAGAAAATCTGGTTGCGCAAAATGCCAAAACCGGAAAAACAGCGATGCAGGCTGAAGCCGGCCATCACCTTCAGGCGACGGCCAGCTGACGGGTAGCAGCAGCGATTCGCTGAGCCGAGGCCAGCACCCCTGCACCGGGCAGCCGGCTTTCC
This sequence comes from Paracoccus sp. J56, assembly GCF_019633685.1. Classification (NCBI taxonomy): domain Bacteria; kingdom Pseudomonadati; phylum Pseudomonadota; class Alphaproteobacteria; order Rhodobacterales; family Paracoccaceae; genus Paracoccus; species Paracoccus sp. J56. Next base: position 24,996 of record NZ_JAFL01000018.1, on the reverse strand, counting down.
ATCGTCGGGGTCAGCGTCACCCATTCCCAGGCATCCGGCTGGGCAAACAGGGCCCGCAGCAGCCGGTTGGTCATGGCATGGCCCGCGCGGTGGCCTGTGTAGCGCGCCAGCAGCGGCGCCCCGGCCAGCGCAAGATCGCCGACCGCATCCAGCATCTTGTGGCGCACAGCCTCGTCCCGGTGGCGCAGCCCACCCGGCGACAGCACCTTGTCGCCATCAAAAACCACGGCGTTCAGATAGGTACCGCCAAGCGCCAGACCGCTTTCCTGCATCTTCACCACGTCTGCCTTGCGGCAAAAGGTGCGGCTGTCCATGAGCTCATGCACGAACGTGCCGTTGGCCATGTCGAGTCGCTTTTCCTGATGGCCGATGGCCGCATCGACAAAGTCGATGTCGAAATGGATCTCAAGGTGATCGGCAGGGGACAGGCGGGCATAAGCCTCACCCTGCTGAACCTCGACCTCGCGCAGCACGCGAATGGCGCGCAGCGGGGCGTTCTGCTGCCGCAGACCCGCCTCAAGAATGCCACGCACGAAGGGTGCGGAGGAACCGTCCAGAATCGGCACCTCGGGTCCGTTCACCTCGACCACAGCGTTGTTGATTCCGGTCCCGGTCAGCGCCGCCATCACATGCTCGACCGTCGAGACGGTCGCCCCCTCGCCATTGTCGAGCAGGGTGCAAAGCTGCGAGGGCGTCACATGGTCCCAACGGGCAGGAATGCGGGCGCCGTCCAGATCGGTGCGCACGAACACAATGCCATGATCCACCGGCGCAGGCAGGATCACCAGCCGCACGGCTGCACCGGAATGCAGCCCGACGCCACGGAACTGCGCTTTCTGAGCAATGGTGATCTGCATGGTCTTACCCGCCGTTCTCTGTTGACGACCCGCGCCGGGAGAATCTCCCCACGGCCGCCAGATTGAGTTAGGCACGCCCTGCAGATTGCTCAATTAACGTTTTGTAACGGCGTGAAACAATCACTCCCCCGGACTGCAACACAGCCTCAAGACCCGGGCAGACCATTGATTTTGCAAATAAAAAGGACCGCCGAAGCGGTCCTCCACGATTCTGCCACAGAAATTTTGTGATCTGCTCAATTGGCCTGACGGCGCAGGAACGCGGGAATTTCAACATTGTCGTCCGAACGATCCGGGCTGGCCAGATCATCGAACCCAGCATCAAAACCGCTGCGATTCCGCGCAGCCACACGCTCACTGACACGTTCGGCGATGGTCGAGGGCGCGGGCTTTTCCGCCTGTTCGGTATGACCCGAGATGCGCTCAAGCATCCGGCTGAGACCGGCCATGCGGCCCTGACCACGCGGCTGCTCGGCGGCCGCCTGCTGGGCGGCCTGACGCTCAGGCGCCTTTTGCACGGCGCGCGCAAGACGCTGCATCACCTCGTCCGACGGGGTACCGGCCGGGGCCTGCGGGCGGCGGGTCGGCGCGACAAAACCGCCAGCGTCACCGTTCAGAACATCGCCGGCCTGAGGCGCAGCGGGGGTCTGGCGCAGTTCCGGCTGATAGGCCGGGCGCGGCATGTCGTCGTCTTCGTGCTGCGCGGCAGGCGCGGTGGGCTGAGGGCGCGCAACAGGCTGGTGCAGGGTCGATTCGGCGACCGGAGCGGTACGGCGCGGGGGAACCGGGATATCTTCTTCGACCGCTTTCTGCGTGACCGAAGGGGTCTGGGTCAGCGGCTCGCGCATACCACGGCGCGGGGCCGGGATTTCGGCCACCGAAGCGTCGATGCCGGTCGCCACGACCGAAACGCGGATCGAACCTTCCATCTGGGGGTCGAGGGTCGAACCGACGATGATATTGGCATCGGCATCGACTTTCTCGCGGATCTTCTCGGCCGCCTCGTCCATTTCGAACAGGGTGAGGTCATAGCCACCGGTGATGTTGATAAGCACACCCTTGGCGCCGTTGAGGCTGATTTCGTCCAGCAGCGGGTTGGCGATGGCTTTCTCGGCCGCCTGAACGGCGCGGTTCTCGCCCGAGGCCTCGCCGGTGCCCATCATCGCCTTGCCCATCTCGTCCATCACCGCGCGCACGTCGGCGAAGTCGAGGTTGATCAGGCCCGGACGCACCATCAGGTCGGTCACGCCTTTGACGCCCTGATAAAGCACGTCGTCAGCCATGGCGAAGGCTTCGGTGAAGGTGGTCTTTTCATTCGCCAGACGGAACAGGTTCTGGTTGGGAATGATGATCAGCGTGTCGACAACTTTCTGCAGCTGTTCGACCCCTTCCTCGGCCTGGCGCATCCGCTTGGTGCCCTCGAACTGGAAGGGCTTGGTCACAACGCCGACGGTCAGGATGCCCATCTCACGCGCGGCCTGAGCGATGATCGGGGCAGCGCCGGTGCCGGTGCCACCGCCCATACCGGCGGTGATAAAGCACATATGCGCACCCATGAGGTGATCGACGATGTCCTCGATCGTTTCTTCGGCCGCCTTGGCACCGATGGTCGGCTTGGCGCCCGCGCCCAGACCTTCGGTCACTTTCGGGCCCAGCTGGATGCGGCTTTCAGCCTTGGACTGCTGCAGCGCCTGCGCATCGGTATTCGCCACGACGAATTCGACGCCCTCAAGCTGCTTTTCGATCATGTTGTTGACTGCGTTTCCGCCCGCGCCCCCGACGCCGAAGACGGTAATGCGCGGCTTCAGTTCCTGGTCATCATTCAGCATCAGGTGGATCTGCCGTTCCATGTCTCGCCTGCCTTACATCTGTTGCGCCGGACATCTGCGCAGTCCGGTCGAATCCCCTATGGCTCTCAGCCTAGCCAGATTCTCTCCGAGCGTCACCCGAAAAACACAGGTCGCATACCAAATATGGCGGTAATCGCCGGGGTTCTCGGCGGTATCTTGCCCAAACTCCAGCATGTGGTGGGGACGCCCGCCCACACCACCGCATCCGGGTTCTGCCTGATCACCAGTTGTTGCGGAACCAGCGATAGGCCCGGCGCAGACTGCGCGCCGGATAATGTTCGGCGGGCATGTCGAAATCCCACCATTCATCCTGCGGATGGGCCGTCAGCAGCGCCAGCCCGATGGCCGAGGAAAAGCCCGGCGCGGTCGCGTTATGCGGCAGGCCCTGAATGCGCAGCGGCCGGCCGATACGGACATTCTGTCCCAGAATGCGCGAGGCAAGGACGTCCAGCCCCGGGATCTGGCTTGACCCGCCGGTCAGGACGATCTGACGCGCGGGCATGCAATCAAAGCCCGCTGCCTCAAGGATCTCACCCACTTTCTCAAGGATCTCTTCGACGCGGGGGCGCATGATGCCGATCAGATCGGCACGGCTGACGCTGCGGCGGTCGGTATCCCAGTCCCCGGTCGAACCGCCCAGTTCGATCATTTCGCGGTCATCACGGCCGGTGGCCTCAAGCCCGCCATGCAGGGTCTTCAGCCGCTCGGCCACGGCGTAGCTGACGCGCAGACCCTTGGCGATGTCCTGGGTGATCAGATCGCCGCCAAAGCGCACCGCATCGGCAAATATCATGTGCTTTTTAATGAACACCGACACGCCGGTGGTACCGCCGCCCAGATCGATACAGGCCGCGCCCAGTTCCTGCTCATCCTCGACCAGCGCAGCAAGCCCTGCGGCGTAAGAGGCCGAGGCCACGCCCGCCAGCTCCATGTCGCAGCGCCGGATACAATGGACGAGGTTCCCGGCAGCATCACCGTCGATGGTCAGCACATGCATGTCGCAGGCCAGGCGGCTGCCCGACTGGTCGCGCGGGTCCGACAGACCAGAACGCCCGTCGATGGCAAAGTTCACCGGCTGGGCGTGCAGCACCTCTCGCCCGCGCCCGAAATCGGGCACGTCGCATGAGGCCAGCACCCGCGCCACGTCGGTTTCGGTGACCTTGCCCGAAGGCAGCGTGATTTCGCCCGCCAGCCCATAGCTTGCCGGACGCGCGCCCGAGATACAGGCGATGACGTGATCTACCCGGGTTCCGGCGACCTTTTGCGCCGACTGGATCACCGTGCGGATGGCGCGTTCCGTCTCGGCCATGGTCTCGATCTCGCCATAGCGCATCCCGCGCGAACGGGTGGTGGCGGTACCGATAACCCGGAAATTCGACTGACCGGCCATAGGGCCGACGCCATCGGTTTCGCGGAACTGACTTGGACCGTCGAATTGCAGGACAAGACAGGCGATTTTCGAGGTCCCGATATCCAGAACCGCGATGACGCCGCGCTGCATCGCCTGGCGGCGCATGTTTCGCATTGCCCGCTGGCCCTGATACAGATCCTTCATATCTTCCTGCCTCTCCAAGCTGTTAGCCGCTCTTTTTCGTGCTCTTTCCACCGGATTTTCCGGCGGCTTCGACCGGTTTGCCGTCAGGCCCGATCTCGGGTTGGCCGCGCGCGCGGCGAATGGCGTTCTGGGCCTCAAGCCCCAGCCGCACCACCGGCCGTGCCTCCTGCCGCAGATCGATCACCGCGATGTCGCGTTCAAACATGTCCTGGGCGCGGTCCAGCGCAATGGCACGCTCAAGCGCCTGCAGGGCCTTGTCTTCGGGCAGCTTGATGCGCTGGCCGCGATCCAGAACCAAGTCCCAGCGCCGCTCTCCAATACGTTCCAGCCCGCGCAGACGGGGCAGGATCGGCCCGGCCGCGTCGATCAGGGCCAGCGCCTCGGGGGCGGCAAGGTCTGCGCCCTCACCCGCGATGATCGGCAGATCGCCCCGCACCTCACGCGAGGTGACCGAGGCAACGCGATGCCCGGTCTTGTCAAGCAGCTCGATCCCCCGCGCATGGCGCCACAGCACCACCGGCACCCGTTCGGTCACCACCGCCGACAGCACCCCGCCCGGCTTGATGCGCAGATCAACCGCCTCGACCGCGTCAAGCTTCAGCACCCGCTCGCGCAGCTTTTCAAGGTCGATGTCAAAGCTGGAGGCCGGCAGATCGACCGGCAACATGGCGCGCAAGCCCTTGTCCACGACCGGCGAGGCCCCTTCGATGGTCATCATCTTGACCATGAACTCCTCGCGGTGCTGGATGCGATCAACGATGGCGTTGATACCACCGGTCAGATTGGCGCGGCGCGTTTCATCGGAAAGCCACAGCCCCGCGACCATTGCCGCCAGAAAGGCCGGCAGGCCGATATGGACAAGCCGCCGCACCAGCGGACGCAGCATCATCCGGTTCAGGCGATAGGCAAGGCGCGAAGGCGCAGGATCGCGGCGTGGCGCGCGGTTCAGCGCCGGGGCAGGACGCGCAGGAACGTGCCGCACCGGGGCCGGACGGCCACCGTCACCATGCCCACGGTGAAAGGGATTCAGGCCCTGCACAGCGCCTCCTCGACGATCCAGCGGCAAAGCGCGGGAAAGTCCATACCAGTATGGGCCGCCTGTTCCGGGGCCAGAGAGGTGGGCGTCATGCCGGGCTGGGTATTCACCTCAAGGATGATCAGCCCGTCCAGCCCGCGGCTTTCGTCCCAGCGGAAATCCGTCCGGGTAAGCCCCCGGCAGCCAAGCGCCTGATGCGCGCGGACAGCATAGTCGCGGCAGGCGGCGGCGATTTCGGCCGGGATATCAGCCGGGATCACATGGGTCGAACCGCCGGGCTTGTATTTGGCATCATAATCATACCAGCCCCTGGTCACGATCTCGGTGACGCCAAGCGCACGGTCGCTCAGCACAGCGACGGTCAGTTCCCGGCCCGGGGCATAGGTTTCCACCATCACCCGCGCGGGCATCTGGTCCGAGAGCTGTGGCGGACCGTTCGCGGCCTCGTGCACGATATACACGCCGACCGAAGAGCCCTCGTCATTCGGTTTAACCACATAGGGCGGGGCCATGACATGACGGGTGCGCACCTCATCGGCCGAGGCGATCACGCTATCCATGACCGGCAGCCCGGCAAGGCGCAGCACCTGTTTGGCGCGGCTTTTATCCATGGCCAGCGCCGAGGCCAGCACGCCCGAATGCGTATAGCGATAGCCCAGCCACTCTAGCAGGCCCTGAACGCAGCCATCCTCGCCCCAGCGGCCGTGCAGCGCGTTAAAGACCACGTCAGGCGCATACTCGGCCAGACGCGCGGGCAGATCCCTGCCCGCATCCAGTTCCACGACTTCAAAGCCCGCCTGCCGCAGCGCCTTCGCGCATTCACGCCCAGAGGACAGTGACACCTCGCGCTCTGCCGAGGGGCCGCCCATCAGGACCACGACTTTCGGGGCTGTCCTGCTCGACCTGCCCGCCAATTTCCGCCTCATGTCCCCGGTTGATCCGGGTATTTGTTCGGTGAGGATAGCTGTTATGGCCGAATCACAAAAGTCCCTTTTCGCATCGGGCGCGATATTTCGGGACAGGCAGGCAAGTTACGGCTCACCAATACGAATGACTTCCCATTCCAGTTGATGGCCGCTCGTCTCGCGCACCTTCCGGCGCACCAGCTCGCCTAGCGCCTCAAGGTCGGCGGCCGTGGCGCCATCGGCATTCAGCAGGAAATTGGGGTGCTTTTCAGACATTTGCGCACCGCCCAGGCGGTGGCCGCGCAAGCCCGCCTCGTCGATCAGGCGCCATGCCTTCAATTCATGGCTGTCATCGGCACGGCCGGTCGAGGAATAGCCTGCCGGATTGCGGAAGGTCGAGCCAGCACTGCGGTCGCGCGTGGGCTGGCTTGCGTCACGACGGGCAAGCTGCTCATCCATCCGGGCCGCGAGTGCCTGCGGGTCACCCTGCCCGGCGCGAAAGCGGGCCTCGGTGATCACCCAGCCTTCGGGAATTTCCGAATGGCGATAGGCCAGGCGCAGATCCGCGGCCGGGATTTCGTGCAGACTGCCGTCACGGGCGACGGCACGGACCGAGATCAGGTGATCTGCGACATAAGAGCCATAACAGCCCGCATTCATCCGCACCGCACCGCCAATACTGCCGGGAATGGTCCGCAGAAAGGTCAGGTCCAGCCCCGCCTCGGCCGCGCGGCGCGCGACATGGGCGTCAAGCGCGGCTGCCCCGGCGGTAACAGTCCCGTCCTGGCATGAAATGGCGTTGAAGCCACGTCCCAGCCGGATCACCACACCACGAATACCGCCGTCGCGCACGATCAGGTTCGATCCGACGCCCATCGGGAAAACCGGCAACTCGGGATCGAGATCACCCAGGAAATCGGCCAGATCGGCCTCATCCGCAGGCTGGAACAGCCAATCGGCAGGGCCCCCGACGCGCAGCCAGGTCAGATCGGCAAGAACTCGGTTCGGGGTCAGTGCGCCGCGCGGCGAAGGAAGCGTCTGGGTCATGTCGGTTCGTTAATCAGCGTTGCGGATGCCGTCAATGCAGCCAGGGGAAAGCAGTCACTCAGCGATACTGAAACCCACCGCCAGGGTCGACAGGACCAGCAACAGCCAGATGTCCCAGCTGCCGACGGGTGGGCGTTTCGGCGCTGACCGGGCGATCCCGTCAAAGAGCCAGCGCACCCCTGCCCCCAGCAGCAGCCCACCTGCCGCGATCAGCATCAGCAGACTCATCAGCATGCCCGCAAGGCCGGGCAAATGACCGCCGGTCTTGCTTGCGCCGATCATGTAGCACAACAGGGCCGAGCCAAGCAGCAAGGCAAAGTCGATCGCAAGCTTGCCTCCGGTCCGGGCGGCAACCCGCAATGCGCCAATGATGCCGGTCAGCACCACGACCCCGGCGACGATCAGCCAGACCTCTCCCATAGCCTCGCGCTCAGCGCAGACCGCGCTGGACCAGCGCACGGCGCCGACGCCGGGGGTCAAACGGCGGCCAGACAAGCAGGGACAGGCCAAGTGCAAAGAACAGCACGCCAAAACCCGGCCCGCACAGATAGGTCAGCCAGCCCAGCACCGGCACCCCGCAAAGAACCAGCGTCCAAAAGGCCGAATAGCGCCAGCGCAGCCGCACAAAGGGCAAGAGACAGGCCATCACGCCCCAAAGGACAGCAGCAAGCGCCGCAGTGGCAGGATGGCTTGCAAGGGCGATCACGCCGCTTTCTCCGCCAGAAGTTCGGGCAGATTATTCGCCCAGGCCGAAATAGTGCCCGCCCCAAGGCAGACCACCATATCGCCGGGCCGCGCCTGTTCGCGGACGAGCCGCGCCAGATCGGTTTCGTCGATCACAGCCCGGGCATGGCGATGGCCATGGGCAATCAACCCCGCAACCAGATCATCGCGAGAGGCACCGGGGATCGGGTCCTCGCCCGCGGCATAGACCTCGGCAATACCAACGACGTCGGCCTCGTTGAAGCAGGTGCAGAAATCGTCAAACAGGCTCGACAGCCGCGAATAGCGATGCGGCTGGTGCACTGCGATGACACGTCCCTTGGTCGCCTGCCGCGCGGCCTTGAGCACCGCCGCGATTTCGACCGGATGATGGCCATAATCATCAATGATCGTGACCCCGTTCACCACGCCAACGCGGGTAAAGCGGCGGCCAACGCCTCCGAACCGGGCCAGCGCCTCACGGATCTGGGCACGCTTCATGCCCAGATGGCGGGCGACCGCCACGGCCGCAAGCGCATTCGAGACGTTATGATCGCCCGGCATCGGCAGGGTGCAGCCCTCGATCACCGGGACATCGCCGCCATTCAGATCGGCCTCGGCCTGCAGGGCGATATCGAAATGTGCTACTCCGTCCTCATAGCGCAGGTTCATCGCCCGCACATCGGCCTGAGCGTTAAAGCCAAAGGTGACAACGCGGCGGTCCGTCAACCGGCCGACCAGCGCCTGCACCTCGGGGTGATCGGTGCAGCAGACGGCAAGGCCATAAAAGGGAATGTTCGAGACGAAATCCTGAAAGCCCTTGCGCAGCGCGTCAAAGCTGCCCCAATGCTCCATATGCTCGGGGTCGATATTGGTGACGATGGCGATGGTCGCGGGCAGACGGTTGAACGAGCCATCCGATTCATCAGCCTCGACCACCATCCATTCGCCAGCCCCGGCACGGGCGTTCGAACCATAGGCGTGGATCACGCCGCCGTTGATGACGGTCGGGTCAAAACCACCGGCGTCCAGCAGGGTCGCCACCATGGTCGTCGTCGTGGTCTTGCCATGGGTCCCGGCAATGGCGACGTTGGATTTCAGCCGCATCAGTTCGGCCAGCATCTCGGCCCGGCGCACGACGGGCAGACCGCGGCGGCGCGCCTCTTCCAGCTCGGGGTTGCCCTTCTTGATCGCGGTCGAGATGACGACGACGCCCGCATCGCCAATATTCTCGGCTCTCTGCCCTTCAAAAACGGTGGCGCCAAGGGCCTCAAGCCGGTCGGTGATCCTTGAGCGTTTCGCATCCGACCCCTGAACCGTATAGCCCAGCGTCATCAGCACTTCGGCGATACCAGACATGCCGATGCCACCAATGCCGATAAAGTGGATGGGGCCCAGTTCGCCGGGAAGTTTGGTCGCTGCGTTCATCGGGTCAGTTCCGTCACTAGATCTGCAAGGCGCTGCGCCGCATCCGGGCGACCCAGCGAAAGCGCCGCCGCTGCCATGCCGGTGGCGCGGGCGCTGTCGGAAAGGATATCCCGCATGTCGCGCCTGAGGCTTTCGGCGTCAAGCACGGATTCGGGCAAAAGGATCGCCGCGCCCGAATCCGCCAGCGCACGGGCATTGGCGCTTTGGTGGTCCCCGGTGGCGGCGGCATAAGGGATCAGGATGGCCGGACGGCCGATCACAGTGATATCCGCAATCGACGAGGCGCCGGCTCGGCTGATCACCAACTGGCACGAGGCAAGCCGTTGCGGCACGTCCTCGAAAAACGGGCGCACCTCGGCGGGAATGCCGGCGGCTAGATAGGCAGCGGTCACACGCTCGACATCCTCGGCGCGGGCCTGATGGCTGACCGACAGCCGGGCGCGCATCGCATCAGGCAGGCCGGCGACGGCAGCGGGCACGGTGTCGGAAAGCACGCGCGCGCCCTGACTGCCGCCAATGACCAGAAGGTTCAGCGCCCCCTCTTCGGAGGCAGGCGTATAGGCAGCCCCCGCCTGATCCAGCACCGCCTGTCGCACCGGGTTGCCGGTATGGAGGCCCTTCACCCCGGATGGCAACCGGGTCGGCCAGGTGCCACAGGCGACGCGATCAACGCGGCGGGCAAAAGCTGCGTTGACGCGCCCCATGATGCCGTTCTGTTCATGAACCATGCGCGGGATGCGCAGTGCCAGCGCCGCCGACATGGCCGGAATGGTCGGATAGCCGCCAAAGCCTACGACCACGGCAGGCCGGTCGGCACGCAGCGCGCGGATAGCGGCAAGGACACCCGCCCCAATGCGGAACGGCACGGCCAGCTTGGCCAGCGCCCCGCCACGTGCGGTGGTGGCCGAGCTGACGACCTCGCGCACGACCTCTTGCGGAAAAGCCCCGGCATAACGCGCGCCGCGTTCATCGGTGGACAGCTTTACCCTCCAGCCGCGTTCCAGCAGGACCTCGGCCAGCGCCTGAGCGGGAAACATATGGCCTCCGGTACCGCCTGCTGCAATCAGGCAGAGCGGCCGGCCTTGAGTCTGTACGGCGCTCATCCCCGACCTCGGCCCAGCACGTCGCCAATGCGACCCTGAGGACGGGTGCGGGTCAGCGCAAGCAGCATCCCCGCCGCAATCCCCGAAGCGATGACCGAACTGCCGCCATAGCTGATAAAGGGCAGCGTCATGCCCTTGGCAGGCAGCAGCCGCACCGCAACCCCCATGTTGATCAGCGCCTGCACGCCAAAGGCACAGGCAAGTCCCGTCCCGGCAATACGGGCAAAGGGGTCGCGTTCATTCTGCAGGCGCAGAAGCGAACGGATAACGATGGTCGCGTATAGCGCAATGATGATCAGCACCAGGATCAGGCCATATTCCTCGGCCGCGACGGCGATGATAAAGTCGGTATGCGCGTCCGGCAGCGACCATTTGACCGAGCCTTCGCCCACGCCAACGCCAAAAAAGCCGCCCTCCTGAATGGCGTTGGTCGCATAGCCCAGCTGGGTGCGCGGATCGACCTCGGCAGCAAGAAAGCCGTTGATCCGGCGGGCAAAGTGATCAGAGGCGCCATAGGCAAAGACGCCCCCCATCATCGCCATGCCAAGCACGCCGAAAAGCAGATAAAGCGGCGCGCCGGCGATGAAATACATCACGCACCACGAAAAGAGCACCAGCGAGGCCTGACCAAAGTCAGGCTGCAGCGCAAGCAGCACCACGACCACGCCTGCCAGCACCGCCGAATAGGCACGGCCAGGCGGGCCTCCGACCTCCTGGCTTGCGGCCATGAACCATGCGCAGATGGCGACAAAGCAGGGCTTCAGAAACTCGGACGGCTGCACCGACATGCCACCCGGCAGCCGCAGCCAGCGCACCGCGCCCTTGCCGAAGTCTGTGCCGATAAAGGGCAAAAGCAGGATCGCCGCCATTGCAACGGCAAAGCACAGGACCCCAAGCCGACGCACCTGCCGGGGCGAAAAGGTCGAGACGACCAACATCACCCCCAGCGCCATGGCACCAAAGACCGCCTGACGGCTGACGTAATAGAACTGCGGCAGGCCGTTCTTTTCGGCAAGCGGCACCGAAGCCGCCAGCCCCAAAAGAAGCCCCACCGCAAATAGCCCCAGCACGCAGGCCAGGGACCATCGGTCCACCGTGCGCCACCATCGGGGAAGAATCGGATCACCAGCCCGCACGGGCGTGGTGCCAAAGACCATCTCGGTCATGGGATACCGCCGTCACTGCCTCGAATTGATCGCCCGTTTGCCGGGTCTGACTGAAAGCATAGCGCGATTGGCCGTCCGACGCTACTGCGGATTCACTGACGCGGCGACAGGGGCGGATCACATCGCGCTGAGCCCGCCAGCAGGTGACAGGCCGCAGGTCTGTGCGGCACCCCCGCCGCAGGATCAGGGCCAGCTTGCACGGCCCCCTTTTCCTCGGCCCCTTGGGGGACTAACTATCGCCAAGCCCAGCAAAAGGAAGGCCCATGCTGTACCAGACCAAAGCCGAATGGCTGGCCGCCCCGAAAAAGCGCGTGCTGTTCTTTGGCATGTCGGGTCTGGGCAAGACTTTCCTTGCCTCGATGCTGCGCGCCTCGGGTGACTGGTTCCACTATTCGGTCGATTACCGCATCGGCACCCGCTACATGGGCGAGCTTATTGCCGACAACTTCAAGCGCGAGGCGATGAAGGTCCCCTTTCTGCGCGAATTGCTGCTGTCGGATTCGGTCTATATCGCCTCGAACATCACCTTCGAGAACCTTGCGCCGCTGTCGACCTATCTGGGCAAACCGGGCAGCGTCACCCGCGGCGGACTTGAGTTCGAAGAATACATGCGCCGCCAGGCCCAGCACCGCGCCGCCGAGATCGCGGCATTGCTGGACACCGGGCATTTCATCCGCCGTGCCGAAGAAATCTATGGGCTTGAGCATTTCGTTTGCGACTCTGGCGGCTCGGTCTGCGAAGTGGTGGAGCCGTTCGCTGATGGCGACCCGGTGCTTGATGCGCTGGAACGGGAGTTGCTGCTGATCTGGATCAAGGGTTCGGACGCGCATACCGAGGAACTGGTACGCCGCTTCGACCGCGCGCCGAAACCGATGTATTACCAGCCCGCGTTCCTTGACCGCGCCTGGACCGATTACCGGGTCGAAAAGGGCCTGCGCGAGGATCAGGTCAACCCCGACGACTTTATCCGCTGGACCTATGCCCGGGCGCTTGCGCATCGCCAGCCCCGTTACGAGGCCATGGCCCGGCGCGGCGTGACGCTGCTGGCCGAAGAGGTCGCGACCGTAAAAACCCCGGAGGATCTGATCGCCCTGATCGGCCAGGCGATCGAAAGACAGTCACCGACTGAAAGGACGCATGATGCCCATCACCCTGCCTAATGACCTGCCTGCCTTTGACATCCTGTCGAACGAAGGCGTCATGGTCATGTCGCCGGGCCGGGCCGCGACCCAGGATATCCGGCCCCTGCGCATCGGGCTGCTGAACCTGATGCCGAAAAAGATCCAGACCGAGAACCAGTTCGCCCGGCTGATCGGCGCGACGCCGCTGCAGATCGACTTTCAGTTGATCCGCATGTCGGATCATGAAAGCCGCAACACCGCCGCTGATCACATGGCAGCCTTCTACCGCCGCTTTTGCGAGGTCGAGGCGACGGGCGAAAAATTCGATGGCCTGATCATCACTGGCGCGCCGGTCGAGCACCTGCCCTTTGAAGAAGTCACCTATTGGGATGAGTTGAAGCGGGTCTTTGACTGGACCCAGACCCATGTGCATTCGACCTTTGGCGTCTGCTGGGGCGGCATGGCGATGGCATGGCACTTTAACCGGCTGCCGAAACACATATTGCAGGAAAAGGCCTTTGGCTGTTTCCGCCACCGCAACCTTGCGCCGGCCAGCCCCTATCTGCGGGGCTTTTCCGATGATGTGCTGGTCCCTGTCAGCCGCTGGACCGAGGTAAGCCAGGCCGACGTCGATGCAAGGTCGGGGCTAAAGACGCTGATCGCATCAGATCAGGTCGGGCCCTGCCTGATCGAGGATGCGGCGCATCGCGCGCTCTATGTCTTTAACCACTTTGAATATGACAGCACGACGCTGAAGGACGAATACGACCGCGACGTCGCGGCAGGCAAGCCGATCGACGTGCCGGTGAATTACTACCCCGACGACGACCCGTCGCAGGCACCGATGAACCGCTGGCGCAGCCATGCGCATCTGCTTTACGGTAACTGGATCAACGAGATCTATCAGACGACCTATTTTGACCTGAACCGCATCGGCGAGGCATGATCCCATGACACGGAACGGCAAAGACGCAAATGACAATCTGCCGGACCTGCCTTTCGTCGGCGCCATCACGCGCTATCTGGAAAAGGACGCCCCCGCCGCGCTGCGCAAGGCCATCGCGGCAGGCAAGGACAAACAGGTGCTTGACCCATCATATCCTTACCCCGAGGAAATGAAGGGCAAGGACTATGATGAACAGATGGCCGGGCTGCAATTGCAGCTCGTGCGGCTGATGCATGACGTCATCCGCGAGGGCAAGCGCATGATCGTGCTGTTCGAGGGGCGCGACGCTGCCGGCAAGGGCGGCACGATCGAGCGCGTGCGCGAGAACCTGAACCCGCGCTCAGCCTATATCGTCGCGCTGCCGAAACCCAACGAGCGCGAGGCGGATGAGTGGTATTTCCAGCGCTATGTCGATTGGCTGCCCGCCCGGGGCGAGATCGCGCTTTTCGACCGCAGCTGGTACAACCGCGGTGTGGTCGAAAAAGTCTTTGGCTTCAGCTCGAATGCGCAACGCGAGACCTTCTTTCGCCAACTGCCGCTGTTTGAAAACATGCTGGTCGATGACGGGGTTATCCTGGTCAAACTGTGGCTCGAGGTTGGCCGGGCCGAGCAGCTGCGCCGTTTCCTGGCGCGCGAGCGTGATCCGCTGAAGCAATGGAAGCTCAGCTCGATTGACGTCGACGGGCTGGCGAAATGGGACGATTACAGCGCGGCGATCCGCGACACGCTGCTGCGCAGTCACTCAGGCATCGCGCCCTGGACAGTAATCCGCGCCGATGACAAACGCCGCGCCCGGATTGCCGCAATCCAGACCATCCTGCGGTCGGTCGAGTTCAGGGGCCGTGACGATCGACTGATTGGCCAGCCCGACCCGCAGATCACCGGCGGACCCGAGATCCTGCCGGAATGAGGGGCGCGCGGATGCCGGATCGGACGCTTACCTCCGAACGCAGGCCGCGCCTTTTTCTGGTGGCAGCATGGATGATGGCGGCCCTCTGGCTTGCGATGCTGACACCCGCCGGGGCGCAAACGCTGCCTGACTGGCAGGACCCGCAGATCAACGACTTTGCCGGGCTTTTGACACCCGAGGATGCCCGGGCGCTTGATGAGGCGCTGACCGCCCTGCGCGATCAAACCGGGGTCGAGGGCACGGTCGTCACCCTGCCTGACCGCGCCCGCTACGGCGGCACGGACGGGCTTGAAGCCTTTACCACCCGGCTTTTCAACCATTGGGGCGTCGGCGACGCGACCCGCAACGACGGCTTCATGGTGCTGGTGCTGTCTGAAAACCGCGAAGCGCGGATCGAGCTGGGACGCAGCTATGAAAACGACGCCGACATCCTTGCCCAGGAAATCATGCGCAACACCATGCTGCCTGCCTTTCGTGACGGGCAAATGTCGCGCGGCATCCGCGAAGGCACCCTGGCAGCAATCGACCTGATCGCCCGACCGACAGCGGCAGGACAGCCGGTCCGCGCCCCGAAAACAAGCATTGTCGACCGCATCGTGCCACTGTTGTTCGGCGGGGCGTGGCTTGTGATCCTTGGCGGCATTGCGCGGCAGGCATGGCGGCGCAATCGCTGCCCGCAATGCCGCCGGCGTGGACTGGAGACACAGGCCACCCCCCTTGAGACCCCGCTGCCGGAAGGCGGGCATATGGTCTCGCATGAAACCGTGACGCGGCGGTGCCCGGCCTGCGGCTGGTCCGAAAACCGTGAGCGTCTGCGCCCGCAGACCGTCTGGTATGGACCGACCGGCACCGTGCTGCGCAGCGAGCGGACACCGGGCTATCGCAGCCTCTCGGGCGGGTCCCCGGGCTTTGGCGGCGGCTCATCGCGCGGTGGCGGGGCCTCGGGCCGCTGGTAGGCTCTGTCATGCTTGCGAGCTTGGCGTGAGGCGGCTAGCGTCAAGCCAGAGTGCCTCAAGGAAAGCTCCGACATGAAACCTCTCCGCTTCCCCGCCCTTGCCCTTGCGCTGGCCAGTTCCAGCCTGACCGCTGCATGGGCCGCCGATCCTGAACTGACGGTCTTTGACTGGGCCGGGTTCGAAGAGCCGGTGATCTTTCAGGGCTATATCGACCAGCATGGCGACAGCCCGACCTTCGCCTTTTACGGCGATGATGACGAGGCCTATCAAAAGCTCTCGTCCGGCTTCAAGGCGGATGTCGCCCACCCCTGCTCGCAGATGGTGTCGAAATACCGTGATGCCGGCCTGATCGAGCCCTGGGACGTCTCGAAGATCCCTGCGTTCGAGACCATCGACGCGAAGTTCCTGAATTCTCCGATCTTCAAGGACGATCAGGGCGTCTGGTACATCCCGACCGACTGGGGTGCGACCGCCATCGCCTATAACAAGGACACCGTCCCGGCCGAGGATGTCGCCAGCCTGAACGTCTTTATCGACCCGAAATATCAGGGCCGCACCTCGCTGCCCGATTCGGCCGACGATACCTGGGCGCTGGCCTATCTCGCCACCGGCACCACGGATTGGACGCAGGTGACGGATGAACAGTTCAAGGCGGCCGCCGACTGGCTGCGTCAGGCCCATCAGAACGTCGCCGCCTATTGGGCCGATCCGGCCGAACAGGCACAGCTGATGGCATCGGGCGCGGTAGATGTGGCCTGGTCCTGGAACGACGCGGTGGTTCTGCTGGAAAACGACGGCTTCCCGGTCGGTTTCCAGCGTGCGGCCAAAGAAGGCAGCTCGACCTTCTTCTGCGGGTTCATCAACCTCAAGAACGGGCCGGGCAAGGAAGACAAGGCCTATGACTTTATCAACGCTTGGCTGGCACCCGAGGCAGGCAAGGGCCTGCTTGACACGATCGGCTATGGCCACACCTCCAACGTCGCCATGGAGACGATCAAGGACGAGCCTGCGGTGCAAGAGGGGCTTTCGCCCGTCGACGCCCCGATTCTTTCGCAAACCCCGAACGATCCCCAGCAGCGCGAGCGTCAGCTGCAAGAGTTCGAAAAAATCAAGGCCGGCTTCTGATCGCCGCCTGATGCGCTCTGCCCCGGCAGGGCGCATCAGCTACCGCGCGGGAACAAGCCAAATAACCGCCGCCCAAGCGGTGATTTTGCAGAATGTTCCCCGCACGCGTGGCGATAGACCGGTCAGCGCATCCTGGCCGCGCGCATCACCCACACGTTCGACGTAAACGCGGGATGGGATCCCGGACGATGTGAGCGGGATCACGCCACAGATGGGTGCCCGTGTGGACGACGGTCGATTTCCTCAGCACGGAACTCACCGGCACGTGTTCCTCCCTATGTGGTAATACCGGCCAGTCAGGTATGCAGCGGCGGTCGGCCCCATCTCCCTGACATCCGCTCCCTTGCGTGTCTGCTGGGCCGCGCCTATATTCCGCCTGCTCGGGTTCGCCCGGGCTATGGGCATAAACGCGCAGGTAATAAGCGGATCGGACCCGGGGGCGGTACCCGGCGGCTCCACCAAAAACCCTCGTTGGGGGCATCTGGGGCCGAAACAGGATCGACGAACGTCTAAAGCTGTTGCTTTGTCTCGGTGAGCTACCACCGTTATCGGTGCAAAAAGTACAGTTGCCAACGACAACCGTGCTCCGGTCGCTCTGGCTGCGTAAGCAGCTCGGGTAACCGAAACTTAAGCCCTTGCGCCTAGCAGCGTAAGGCGGGGCCCGCAGGAGCCTGGCAACAGAATCCTGCACTTTATTATTCCCCTCATGCGGCGCTGTTTTCCTTGGGCTTCTGCTGTCCAGTTTTGCGAAGTTTTACCGTTTGCGTTCACGATAATCCCTCAGAATGGTGTGAGCGTCGGCCTTCGTGTCCTCGTGGCGGCAGTACCGCTGGACCATTTCCGCCGACAGTCCGATTGAATCGCTGACGCGCTGCAATCAACCCGGCCCGTGTACGTTCACTGATGAGATTGCGCTCGAACTCGGCAAAGGCGGCCATGATATGAAAGATTAACCGCCCACCTGACGTGCTGGTGTCGATCGCTTCGTTGAGGGATCTGAACTCACATCCCCTTTCGCCGAGTTCCTCAATGAACCTCACCAGATCGGTCAGGGACCGCCCCAGCCGGTCGAGCCTCCAGACCACCAGCGTATCGCCGGGCTTCAGCGCGCGCAGAACCTTCTCCAGTCCGGGCCTGTCCATGTTCGAGCCCGTAGCGCCGTGATCCTGGAAGAGCTTGTCACAGCCTGCATCCTTGTTCCGTGGCGGCTGGTTATCGACCGCCATCTCGGCCGCGAGGTCATGGGCGTCGTGCAGGGCGGATCAGTGTCGTGGCAGTTGGGGCATAGGGCGATGAGGGCGAAATCGCGCCGGGCCAGTAGAAGGCATCATCGGTCGGACGCGGGCCGAATATGGCCTGACCGACACGCACGACATCAGCACCTTCTTCGATGGCAACCTCATAATCCCCTGACATGCCCATGGATAGCTGCGTCAAGCCGGGATGAACGGCCATGGTCTTGTCCCGCAGAGCGCGCAGCAACCGGAAGCAGGGGCGCACCCGTTCGGTATCCGCGCTAAAAACTGCCAGTGTCATCAGGCCGCGAGGTTTCAGCCGGGGATATTCCGGCAAGCGTTCCACAAACGCGGTCAGATCGTCAGGGCGCAAGCCGTATTTGCTGGCCTCGCCGGAGGTGTTCACCTGCACGAACACGTCAAGGTCGCGCCCTTGTGCATCGAGGCGGCGGTTCAGTTCCTCGGCTAGCCGGAAGCTATCGAGAGCGTGAAACTCCGATGCGAAGCGGACGAGATATTTCACCTTGTTGGTCTGGAGGTGGCCGATGATGCTCCAGCGGATCGCAAGATCGGCAAGTGCTGCCTGCTTGTCGCGCGCCTCTTGCAGCTTGTTTTCCCCGAAATCAGAGATTCCCGCCGCAAAGGCGAAGCGCAGGATATGGGCGGGAACCGTCTTGGTGACGGGCAGAAGCCGCACATCTTCGGGCTGGCGGCCGCTGCGCAGGCAGGTGGCGGCAATGCGTTCCTGCACATCTTGCAGGTTGGCGGCAAAGGCGCGAGCGGGATCGTCCCCGAAGCGTGCTATGTCTTCCGACGAAAGATCGAGTTTCAACGATGCTGTCATATCCGAACAGGCTCCCGCATCATGGCGGTCAGTAGGGCAGCGGAAAGCGACCGACGAGGCCGCGCACAAGCCCGCCGATCCGTTCTCGCTCGGCTTCGAGCGTCCCCCCGCGAACGGCGCGCAGCGTGTCGAGCATCAGAGCGGCGATCTGCCTGTATTCTTCCGGTCCGAAGCCGCGTGAAGTTCCTGCCGCGCTGCCGACCCGGATGCCCGATGTTACCATGGGCATTTCGGGGTCATTCGGTATCGCGTTCTTGTTGAGCGTGATGCCGACAGATTCCAGCGCCTTTTCGGCGATATTGCCGGTGACGCCGAGAGGACGCAGATCGACCACCGCCAGATGGCAGTCGGTTCCGCCCGTGGTGATCGCCAGCCCGCCATCGGTCAAGGTTTGCGCGAGGACGCGGCAATTCTCGACCACGCGCCGCGAATAGGTCTTGAACGAGGGTTGAAGCGCCTCGCCGAACGCCACAGCCTTCGCTGCGATGACGTGCATGAGCGGACCGCCTTGCAGACCGGGAAAGGTCGCTGAATTGATCTTCTTCGCAATCTCGGCATCATTGGTCAGGAGGAACCCGCCGCGTGGCCCGCGCAACGTCTTGTGCGTGGTTGAGGTGACGACATCGGCAAAGGGTATTGGCGACGGATAGGCGTCACCGGCCACCAAACCCGCGAAGTGCGCCATATCGACCATAAGGATTGCCCCCACTTCGTCGGCGATCTGGCGGAAGCGGGCAAAATCCAGCGTGCGCGGATAGGCCGATCCACCAGCGATCAACAATTTCGGGCGATGCGTCCGCGCCAGCTCGGCCACCTGATCCATGTCGATCAGATGGCTTTCGGGGTCCACGCCATAGCTGACGACATTGAACCATCGGCCCGACAGGTTGACCGCAGCGCCATGCGTCAGATGGCCGCCCGCCTTGAGGTCGAGGCCAAGGATCGTATCGCCGGGTGTCAACAGCGCAAGGAATACCGCCTGATTGGCTTGGCTTCCCGAGTGCGGTTGCACATTCGCATAAGTGCTGCCGAAAAGCTGGTTCAGGCGCTCTATGGCGAGGTCTTCCACCACATCGACATTGGCGCAGCCGCCATAATAGCGCCGATGCGGATAGCCTTCGGCATATTTGTTGGTGAGGATCGAGCCTTGCGCTTCCAGAACGGCGGGACTGACAAAATTCTCCGAGGCAATAAGTTCGATGCAGTTGCGCTGGCGGTCCCGTTCGTCGTTAATGGCCGCGAATACGGTGCTGTCCCCACCCGACAGACTGCTGCTTCCAACACTTCCTTCCGCAAGGGGCTGGCCTGGGGCTTCGGCTGTCGATGTTGCCATCGCTTATCTCCTTCAAGGTTCAGGCAGGGAGCGGCTAACCACATGGGCATCATGCGGCAGCCGGTCCGCCGGTCCCTATCATGAGAGTGGTCTGATATTCCCAACCATTTACGGGATCATATCCAGACCATTCAGGTAGGCATCCTCACCGACTGGAGTGCGTTCGCCAGTTTTCTAACCGCAACCTCAAGCTCTGCCGGCGTGTAGGCGGCAAAGCCCATCAGGAAACCGGCCTTGCCGCCGCCCGTGGCATGTAACGGCGACAGTCCCAACAACTCCACGCCGACACGGCGCGCGGCATCCACGGCCACGCGCTCGGGAATGTCGCAGGTCAGAACGCAAGGCATCTGCAAACCACCGATAGGAATACGAGGTTCGACAAAATCGGAAAGGTGTTTGCGGACCAAGCTAGAAAGCACATCAAGCCGTTGCGCATAGATGCCGCGCATAGCGCGAACATGCGCGCCGAAATGCCCGCCTTCCATAAATCGCGCCAGCACCAGTTGCGCCATGGAGGCGGTGTGACCGTCGAGCAATGTGCGGGCGACCGTCATCGGTTTCACCAGCGGCGGCGGCAGTATGACATAGCCGATCCGTAACCCCGGAAAGAGGGATTTGGTGAAGGTGCCAATATAAATGGTCCGGTCATGCGGATCGAGACCCTGCACGCAGGCCGTGGGCTTGCCCGCATAATGGAACTCGCTGTCATAATCATCCTCGATGATCCACGCCTGATTCCGGGCCGCCCATTGGATCAGCGCCAGCCTGCGATCCAGCGCCAGTGTCACGCCGGTCGGGAACTGGTGGGAGGGGGTCAACGAAACAGCCTTGGCATGGCGGGGATCGTCCAGGATCGGCTCGACCATAATCCCCTGCCGGTCCACCCGAACGGGCACGCATTCCAGCCCCGCTGCGTCGAACGCCTTGCGTGCGCCGTAATAGGCCGGGTCTTCGATGAAAATGCGATCACCGGGATCGAGCAGCATGTTCGCGCAGAGCGTCATTGCCTGTTGCGAACTGGTCAGCACCAGCACGCGGTCGGCAGTGGCGCGCGCCCCGCGTTCGAGGTTCACATAGTCGGCGATAGCCCGGCGCAGCGGCTCGGCCCCCTGCGGATCGCCATGCAGCAGGGCCAACGTGCCGGTTTCCTTCAATACCTGTCGCTCCAGCCGTTCCCAAAGCGGGAGGGGAAAGCTGCGCGTATCCGGCACTCCGGGTGCGAAGGGGCGCGGCATCAGTATCTCACGCACACCACCGCTGCGGAACGTGGCGTCGCCGCGCTTACTTAGGTTTGGCGCTTGATTGCGCATGAGAGCGTCGCGCTTGGAGCGCCGGTGTCCGGGTGTGAACTCCGTCATTTCCGCCACGAAGCTGCCGCTGCCGACGCGCCGTTCAATGAAGCCCTCGGCATGAAGCTGCGCATAGGCGGATTCTATCGTGTCGCGCGAAACGCCCAGCGATGCCGCAAGCGCGCGAGAGGCTGGAAGCGCCTTTCCGGGGCCAATTGCGCCGTCAAGGATCAGTTGCCGGATCGCCCGCTGTATCCGCGCATGGAGCGGCATCGCCGCATGGGCAGGATGGGCGAGCCATGCCTTCACGGATTCGAGCTGCGAGTGCCTGAACAAATGGTCTGATCCTCTGGAAATAATTGGCGGGGAACATCAGGCCATTGGCCGGCTAAATGTCAAGGCATGTTCGCGGCCTCGTGCCCTGTCTTTGGAGAACCCCCGGAACCATGTCGTCCAGTCCGTCACCATCGCCCATCCGGTTGAATGATCTTACCCATCCCATCGTCGCAGGGCTGATTTCCGTCATCGTCAACTATGGCGGGACTTTCATTCTTGTCTTCCAAGCCGCGCAGGTTGCGGGCCTTAGCCCGGAATTGACGGCATCATGGGTATGGTCGGTTTCGATTGGTGTCGGCCTGACCGGGCTTTTCTTGAGCTGGCGCTACCGCGAGCCGATCATCACGGCGTGGTCAACGCCAGCCGCCGCCTTTCTTGTCACGGCGCTTGCAGCCACGTCCTATGCGGAAGCAGTCGGGGCCTACATCATCTCCGCTGCTGCCTTCGTTCTGCTCGGCATGTCGGGATATTTTGAGAAAGTCATCCGATTGATCCCGCCCGGCATCGCCTCGGGCCTGCTTGCGGGCATCCTGCTGCAATTCGGCATAGGGGCGTTTGGCGGCGCGAGCGTCGATCCGGTTCTGGTCGGCCTGCTCGTCGTCGCCTATGTCGTGCTGAAACGCTTTTCTGCACGCTACGCCGTGGTCGGCATCCTGGTGATCGGCCTTGTCTTCCTGCTTGCGCAGGGCCGTGTTGATCTGTCCGGCCTGCAATTGAACCTCGCCATGCCGATCTTCACCATGCCGGAGTTTACATTGAACGCGGCCTTGAGCGTCGCGCTGCCCTTGTTCCTCATCACGCTGACCGGACAGTATATGCCCGGCATGCTGGTGCTGCGGAACGACGGGTTCAAGACGAGCGCCAACCCTATCGTGACCACGACCGGCCTTGGCTCGCTTGTCATGGCCCCTTTCGGCTCCCATGCATTCAACATCGCCGCCATCACGGCCGCCATCGCCACAGGCCGCGAAGCGCATGAAAACCCATCGAAGCGGTGGATCGCTGGTATCGCGGCGGGCTGTTTCTATGTGCTGGTCGGCGTGTTCGGCGTGACCCTTGCGGCGGTCTTCATGGCGTTCCCCGCGACGTTCATCACCACGCTCGCGGGCCTCGCGCTGCTCGGGACCATCGGCGGCAGCCTCGCGGGGGCCATGGCGGAACCGGCATCGCGCGAAGCGGCGCTCATTACGTTCCTCGCTTCGGCCGCCAACATCAACATGCTCGGGGTCGGAGGCGCGTTCTGGGGGCTGGTGATCGGCCTAATCGCGTACATGGTGCTGAACGGACAGCTTCCCCGCAAACGACCTGCCGAAACTGCGATCAGCGAGAGCGCCGCCGAGTGATGACCATGCAGACCTCCATCATTTCGATCCAGAGTCAGGTCGTCCATGGGCATGTCGGCAATAGCGCCGCCGTCCTGCCCATGCAGGCGCGCGGATTGAACGTCGCGGCGGTGCCGACACGGTCATGATGCCGCCCCCACTCAGGAGCAGTTGTGTAATCCTTCGTCTCCACAGCCCCTCAGATCACGCTCCTGCGGCCTATGGGACTCACAAGACACCCTATCGCCGATGGTGGAAGCGCTGGCACTAAAACAGCACCATCTCGTGGCATGGCCAAGCTCGCTGCTGAACATGGCGAAAAGAATACTGTGATAATCGAGGCCACCTATTTGAAAGCCCGCCGTACCGAGAGCAGCATGACCGTGAAAAACAGGAAGCATGGTCACCCCGGAAGTGCAGCTTGTTGTCAGGCCGATACCACCTTGCATCTGAGGGAACGGAATACTCATAACGGCTTCAGGTTCCTTCAGATCA
The DNA here is from genome assembly GCF_019633685.1 of Paracoccus sp. J56. Taxonomy (NCBI): domain Bacteria; kingdom Pseudomonadati; phylum Pseudomonadota; class Alphaproteobacteria; order Rhodobacterales; family Paracoccaceae; genus Paracoccus; species Paracoccus sp. J56. Next base: position 1,435 of record NZ_JAFL01000018.1, on the reverse strand, counting down.
ACTTCAAGCTCTGATGTCTCAAATATACCTACGGACGGGCGAACTGCGGGACAGGCATGCAGCAGCAGATTCAGGCCTGCGGGCGCAATCACTGCTGTTTTTCGGGGGTTCCAACAAGAGATTCTGGAGGCAGTAAATGTGCTGCCCATGAGCTTTTGCACTACTGCACTGCGACGTTGGACAGGCCGCGCTCTGCCCGCCCCATTGCGGGGTCTCTGGGATGGTTCGCGCCTTTCCTGCCCTTCTGCGCTCAGGCGGCGGCGCAGGGTGCTGGGCGAAACCCGATAGCGGGCGGCAATCTCCCCGAGCCTTTCCCTTCTTTCCACCAGCGCACGCCGTGCTTCGGACAGATCACAATCGCTCAGGGCAATCGGCGGCCTGCCGAGACGCCGTCCGCGTTGACGCGCTGCAATCAACCCGGCCCGTGTACGTTCACTGATGAGATTGCGCTCGAACTCGGCAAAGGCGGCCATGATATGAAAGATCAACCGCCCACCTGACGTGCTGGTGTCGATCGCTTCGTTGAAGGATCTGAACTCACATCCCCTTTCGCCGAGTTCCTCGATGAACCTCACCAGATCGGTCAGGGACCGCCCCAGCCGGTCGAGCCTCCAGACCACCAGCGTATCGCCGGGCTTCAGCGCCCGCAGAACCTTCTCCAGTCCGGGCCTGTCCATGTTCGAGCCCGTAGCGCCGTGATCCTGGAAGAGCTTGTCACAGCCTGCATCCTTGAGGGCAGCCAACTGCATGTCGAGGCGTTGATCGTCTGTCGAAACGCGTGCGTAGCCGATGATCATCGGTTGGGGTCTCCATTGTTATCCCCGCATTCATCGAAATGCACTGGAAAACATAAGGAAGAACCTATTCCTCGTGTTGCAGGGCGATTGTTTGTCGGAAAGGCATTGACACAAACGGTGGTTTATGGGCGGCGCCGAGACGCACGTCAAAATTGTGGTTCCACAAGCGATATTCCCCGCTGATACCAATCAGCTCTCTCGTTGTCAAAAACCACCGGTTTTGCCGTCAAGATCAGGATTCGAGGAAAATTTTTCCTCGGTCATCCGAAAGACGGGATCTCCGCTGGCTATCGTCTCAGCTGCCCTCCACAAGCTTTGCCTGCCATGGCTTAGGGTCAGGACCCATTGATTTACGCTTGTCGGCGTGATTCACGGTTCGAAAATCGAGCGGTGAACATGTCTGATCTTTTCTGGCTGACGGATGCGCAGATGGCGCGCCTGGAGCCCTTCTTCCCGAAGTCCCATGGCAAACCTCGCGTTGACGATCGACGCGTGCTGAGTGGCATTATCTTCGTCAATCGCAATGGTTTAAGGTGGCGCGACGCACCAAGTGCGTACGGCCCACATAAGACGCTCTACAACCGCTGGAAGCGTTGGAGCGACAAAGGCATCTTCGCGAAGATGATGGCGGGGCTGGC
>NZ_JAFL01000017.1:0-73525 GCF_019633685.1 Paracoccus sp. J56 | reverse complement strand
CCGGCGTTGTTGCAGAAGTCAGTGTGTGAGCGCAGTTTCCCCTTTTCGCGTTGAGTTCATGCCACGCGTTTGATCTCGGCGGATCCGAGGGCATTGAAGCGGTTCATGAGGGCGATGCGGATATGGATTTCGGCGGTCTGGCGGTCCGGGTCTCGTGATGAGATGCGTTCACCGAAGGCCTTGAGGCAGCGCATCCTTGCCTCGATCCTGCTTCGGACGTGATAACCTGACCAGCGCTTCCATATGGCCCTGCCCAAGCGCTGGGTTGCCCGGAGGATCTCGTTGCGCGCCCTGGCGGCGGGGCAATCCTCCTTCCAGAGACGGCCATTCCGCCGGATCGGGATGATGGCGGTGCCGCCTCGATCCAGGATCGCGGTGTGGCAGCGTCGGGTGTCAAAGGCACCGTCGCCGGTGACGGTGCCGATCTGTTCATCCTCTGGGATCTGGTTGAGCAGGTCGGGCAGAACAGGGCTGTCGCCTTCACGGCTTGTGGTGAATTCGACGGCGCGGATGTCACCTGTAGCCGTGTCCATCGCCAGATGAACCTTACGATATTGGCGTCGGCGATGCGGGCCATGCTTGCGGGCAAGCCATTCCCCATCACCAAGAAACTTGATCCCGGTGCTGTCCACCAGCAGGTTCAGCGGCCCCGGCGCACGGCGGCTCGTGATCTGAACCGTGATGCGCTTCTGCCTGCGGCTCAGGGTCGAGAAATCGGGCACCCGCCAGTCGAGCCCGGCCATCGAAAGGATGCTCGCCACCATCCCTGTCGTTTGCCGGAGAGGCAGGCCGAACAGAACCTTCACCATCAAGCAGAACTGGATCGCGGCATCAGAGAAGACCGGCGGCCGACCATTGCATCCGGATTTGGGTGCGCGCCAAACCATGTCCTTGTCCAGCCAGATCAGAAGGGACCCGCGCCGCTTCAAGGCATCGTTGTAGGACTTCCAGTTCATCGTGCGGTAGCGGGTCGGCTCAGGCTTGCTCATACTCGCCCCTTAGCCCACTGGATTCGCAGTGTGAATCCCTCAGAAAACGGAGTTCTGCAACAACGCCCCTGGTGAACCTGCCGTCGGTCACGCTTTGGGCGGCCATGGGACAGGGGTTGCGCGGGCTGTTGCAGGACCCGGGGCGACTGCGGCTTTTCAACCGGGGGATGGCGCTTTTGCTGGTCGTCTCGATGTTGCCGGTCGTCACCGGGCACTGACCGCGACCAGCGCGGCGACGCCAAGGACGATCAGCGCCATGCCCGCGATCTGACGCGGGCTCGCGCCCTCGCGGAATACCCGCCCCGAGACAAGCTGCGCCATCACCACCTCGACCAGCGCCAGGGTGCGGACATTGGCAGCGGCGGTCAGCGCAAAGCCCAGAAACCAGAACAGCGATGCCAGCGCCCCCAAGGCACCTGCACCCAAAGAGCCCCGCCAGTGCCGGACAATTCCGGCCAGTGCCGGGCGATTCAGTACGGCCAGCCAGACCATCATGATGATGCTTTGCATCGCAAGGCTGATCGCCAGTATGGTCGCGGCCCGGATCGGCTCGGACCCAAAGGGCAGGGCAAGGATAGCACCGCGAAAGCCAATCGCGGACAGACCGAAAAGCGCACCTGCCACGATGCCAAGACTTGCCGCGCGCCAGCCGCCGCGTCTCCAGTCCGCGCCCGACATCAGCACGACCCCCAGCGTCGCGGTCGCGATTGCAGCCATGCGCGCGGGGCCAAGCGGCTCGGCCAACAGCAGCGCGCCGATCAACGCCAGCGTCACCGGCTCTGTCTTGATCAGGGCGGTGGTAACGCCGAAACCCCGGCTCTCCATCGTCAGCAGCATCAGCGCGGTGGCGGCGATCTGCGAGCAGGCGCCAAGCGCCGCCCAGCCCAGGACCGTACTGTCGGGCACTGGAATCGGCCTGGCCATGGCGACCAGCGCCAGAAGCAGCGCCGCAAAGGGCAGACCAAAAAGGAAACGTACCGCCGTTGCCCCCATGGTGCCCAGTTCGGCGGTCAGCCGACGCTGCGCCGCATTGCGCCCGGTCTGGGCGGCGGCGGCGATCAGCGTGGCAAGGATCCAGCCCATCAGCCGCGGATTGCGGCCAGCATGCGCTGGACATTCTCGGGGTCGGCATCAGGCGTGATGCCATGGCCGAGGTTGAAGATGTGTGGCCCGTTCGAGAAGGCGCGGACAATGCGCCGGGTCTCGGTCTCCAATGTCTCGCCGCCTTCGACCAGCAGGCGCGGGTCAAGGTTGCCCTGCACGCAGCCGTCCTTTTGGACCTCGGCCGCTGCCCAGTCGGCGCTGACCGAGTTATCCAGCGCCACGCAATCGGCACCGGTCGCCCGGGCAAAACCGGTATAACGGGGACCGGCCTCGCGCGGGAAGGCGATTACCGGGATGCCCGGGTGTCGCGATTTCAGCGCGGCGATGATCTGCCGCGTCGGCTCAATGGCGAAATCGTCGAAATCCTGTCCCCGGAGCGAACCGGCCCAGCTGTCGAAAAGCTTGATCACCTCGGCCCCGGCCTCGATCTGAGCCGAAAGGTAGTCAATCGTTGCCTCGGTAATCCGGTCAATAAGGGTCGAAAATGCCTCGCGGTCCTCAGTCTTCATCGCATGGGCAGGACCCTGATCAGGCGTGCCTCGCCCGGCGATCATATAGGTCGCTACCGTCCAGGGCGCACCAGCAAAGCCGATCAGCGTCGTCTCGGACGGCAGTTCACGGCGCAGGATCCGCACCGTTTCATAGACCGGCGACAATGTGTCATGGATGGCCGAGGCGGGCTTCAGCGCCCTGACCCCGGCGGCGGTGGTCACAGTCGAAAGGCGCGGCCCCTCGCCGGTGACAAACCACAGATCCAGCCCCAGCGCCTGTGGCAGCAGCAGGATATCGGCAAACAGAATCGCCGCATCGAAACCATAGCGGTTAATCGGTTGCAGCGTCACCTCGGCCGCCAGATCGGGAGTATAGCACAGCGACAAAAAGTCGCCGGCCTTGGCGCGGGTCGCGCGATATTCCGGCAGATAACGGCCGGCCTGGCGCATCATCCAGACGGGCGGGACGGGCAGACGCTCGCCCTTGAGCGCGCGCAGGATGGTTTTTTCAGACATGGCTCACCTCGTACCGGCCCTTCATGGCGTGCGCGTCCCCGTTGTCAAGGCCAAGGGGGGGCGCTAAGCCCTTTGACATGACCCACAGACCTGATCCCCAGAACCCCATGCGTATCGGCACCCGAGGCTCGGCCCTGGCGTTGGCCCAGGCGCATGAGACCCGCGACCGGCTGATGGCCGCCCATGGCCTTTCCGCCGATGACTTTGAGATCGTGGTCATCAAGACCACCGGCGACCGGATTCTGGACCGGCCGCTGAAAGAGATCGGCGGCAAGGGGCTTTTCACCCGCGAGATCGAGGACGCGCTGCTGTCCCACCAGATCGACATCGCCGTCCACTCGATGAAGGATATGCCGACGATCCAGCCTGATGGGCTGGTGATCGATTGCTATCTGCCACGCGAAGACGTACGCGACGCTTTTGTGAGCAGCAGCTTCGCAGGAATTTCCGATCTTCCTCAAGGTGCTGTCGTCGGTTCTTCAAGTTTGCGCAGGCGGGCGCAACTCGCGGCGCGGCGGCCTGATCTGCAGCTTGTCGAATTTCGAGGAAACGTTCAGACCCGTCTGAAAAAACTGGAAGAAGGTGTTGCGGTCGCAACATTTCTTGCCATGGCAGGATTGTCCCGTCTGGGGATGCTGCATGTGGCGCGTGGCGCGGTCGAGCCGGACGAAATGCTGCCTGCCGTCGCGCAGGGTTGCATCGGGGTCGAGCGGCGCGCGGATGATGCGCAAACCGCCGCACTGCTTGCCGCGATCTCGGACCGGGACAGCACGCTGCGGGTGACGGCCGAACGCGCTTTTCTTGCCCGGCTTGACGGGTCGTGTCAGACGCCGATCGCCGGGCTGGCCGAGCTTGCAGGCGACCAGTTGCGACTGCGGGGCGAGATCCTGCGTCCGGATGGCAGTGAAGTCATCGCGGGCGAACGTATCGGTCCGTCCTCGGACGGCGCGGCCATGGGCACCGATCTGGCCGGGGAATTGCGCGGGCGTGCGCCGTCCGACTTTTTTGACTGGAGCTAGGCAAGCAGCAGCGCAGCAAGCCCCAGCCCCAGCATCGTGATCGCGCGGACATAAAGCCGCAGCCCGGCCATAAGGTCGCGCGCGGCGGGGTCGCGGGCGCCCTCGTTCAGCCATGGCTCTGGCGTTTCAATGCCGTGATAGCTGCGTGGACCCGAGAGGCGCACGTTCAGCGCGCCGGCCATCGCCGCCTCGGGCCAGCCCGCATTGGGCGAACGGTGTCGGCGGGCATCGCGGCGGATGACCCTGAACGCCCGTCCCTTATGCGGCGGGGCGGCGAGCAGGAACAGCAGCGCAGTCAGGCGCGAAGCGGGCAGATTCACCAGATCGTCCAGACGTGCCGCCACCCGGCCAAACAGCACATGGCGCGGGCTCATATGGCCGATCATCGAATCAAGCGTATTGATCGCCTTATAGGCAGCAATTCCCGGCAGCCCTGCCACCGCCGCCCAGAAAATCGGTGCGACCACGCCATCCGAGGTATTTTCGGCAAGGCTTTCAAGCGCAGCGCGTGCGATGGGTGCCGGCCGGTCGTCCAGATCACGGCCGACAATCATCGCCGCCGCCGCCCGTGCTGCCGCCATATCGCCCCGCTCAAGCGGCCGCGCCACTGCCGCGACATGATCATAAAGCGAACGGGTGGCAACCAGCGGCCATGCCAGCGCGCCCAGAATGACCGGCCCAAAGGGTACAGACAGCAGCGCCCAGGTCAGCAGCAGCGCCGGGATCACCGCCGTACCCACCGTCACCGCCACAGCCAGCGCGCCCCTCACAAGGCGTCTGCCTCCCCTGTTCCAGCGCGCATCCAAAGCTGAGATCAGCCGTCCGATCCACACCACCGGATGCGAAATGCGGCGATAAAAAGCGTCCGGCCAACCGATCAGCGCGTCGATCAACAGCGCTGTCAGCGCAATCACCAGCGTCTCTTGCGACAGGATCATGACGCGACCCGATTGACGGCCTCGACCGCCCATCCTGCAGCGCTGCGCGATAGAATGGTCAGCGACAGGGGCGCGACCGAGAATGACAGTGCAGCCGGGCCGACCGCCAGTGCCAGCGCAGCCCGCACCGTTCCGGCATGGGCGATGATGCCGACCGTCCCGGATGCCCGTTCGATAAGTGGCTGAACCCGGGCGGCCATATCCAGAAAACTTTCGCCGCCCGGTGGACGCTGACGCGCAAGCTCGGCGGGTGGCAACGGGCCAAGGTCAGGGATCTGCGCGCCCGGTTCTTCCCAACTGCCGAAATCCTGTTCCCACAGGTCAGGGTGGAATTCGGGTGTCAGCCCCAGCGCCTTGCAGGTCTGGCGACAGCGCAGAGCGGGGCTGGACCAATACAGGTCTGCGCCCCGCAACACTGCGCGCGCCCATTGCAAAGCCGCGTGATCGCTGCAATCGGCGGGCAGGTCACGGCGGCCCGCAAGCCCCGGCCGGGCCAGCGGCGCATGGCGCAGAATAAGCAGCCGCAGGGCGATATCAGGGGCAGGGGTCATCGGCCCTTCCTTGCAGATTGACGGCAGGGATGCCGTGCAGGCGCGGGCTTGTCAACGAACCCCGGAGCCGCGCAGGATCGTTTCCCAAGACATCAGAACATACTTGACGCATGCCCCGCTGTGGCGGCATAAATCAGTTAAATGAACAACTGTTCAATAATGGAGGAGACGGAGGATGTTCACCTCGGGGATGCAGTTCGACCTGGGCGAGGATGTGAACGCGCTGCGCGAGACCGTCCATCGCTGGTCGCAAGAGCGGCTGAAGCCAATGGCGGCCGACGTGGACCGCAGGAACGAATTCCCCAATGAGCTGTGGCGCGAGATGGGCGATCTGGGCCTGCTTGGCATCACCGTGCCCGAAGAGTTCGGCGGCACCGGCATGGGATATCTGGCCCATGTCATCGCGGTGGAAGAGATTGCGCGCGCCTCGGCCTCGGTCAGCCTGTCCTATGGTGCGCATTCGAACCTCTGTGTGAACCAGATCCGGCTGAACGGCACTGATGAACAAAGGCAGAAATACCTGCCGAAACTGTGTTCGGGCGAGCATGTGGGCGCGCTTGCCATGTCCGAAGAGGGCGCTGGCAGCGACGTGGTCAGCATGAAGCTGCGCGCCGAAAAGCGCAATGACCGCTATGTGCTCAATGGCAACAAATACTGGATCACCAATGCGCCAGACGCCCATACTCTGGTCGTCTATGCCAAGACCGACCCCGAGGCGGGCAGCAAAGGGATCACCGCCTTTATCGTCGAACGCGGGATGAAGGGTTTCTCGACCAGCCCGCATTTTGACAAGCTGGGGATGCGGGGATCAAACACGGGTGAGCTGATTTTCGAGGATTGCGAAGTCCCCTTCGAGAATGTGCTTGGGGCCGAGGGTAAGGGCGTCCGGGTGCTGATGTCGGGCCTTGATTACGAACGTCTGGTGCTGTCGGGCATCGGTACCGGCATCATGGCCGCCTGCCTTGACGAGGTCATGCCCTATGTCAAAGAGCGCAAACAGTTCGGCCAGCCCATCGGTTCCTTTCAGCTGATGCAGGGCAAGATTGCCGATATGTATGTCGCTCTGAACACGGCGCGGGCCTATGTCTACGAGGTGGCGCGGGCCTGCGACTCGGGCAAGGTCACGCGACAGGATGCGGCGGGCGCGGTGCTTTACGCCAGCGAACAGGCGATGGTGCAGGCTCATCAGGCCGTGCAGGCATTGGGGGGCGCGGGCTTCCTGAGCGACTCGACCGTCAGCCGTCTGTTCCGCGACGCCAAGCTTATGGAGATCGGCGCGGGAACGTCCGAGATCCGTCGGATGTTGATCGGGCGTCAACTCATGGAGATCGCCTGATGTGCAAGCTTGTCCCCCCTCTGGTCGCTGCCCTGATCGCCTTCGCCGCCCCGGCGATGGCCGAGGACGGTCCCCGCTATGATGCCGGGGGCTTTGCCCGCTGCATCGCCGATGCCAAGGCCGGTACCGATATCGACGCGGCGCTGAATAACTGCATCGGCGGGGCCTCGACGCAATGTATGGCAACGCCGGGCGGGGACACGACCGTCGGCATGTCGCAATGCCTCGAGTCTGAAACCAGAGACTGGGACAAGCTGCTTAACATCAACTACGCCCGCGCGCTGAAGGTGGCAGAGGCAGCGGACAAGGAACTGGCCGAGCTTGGCTCTGCCGCCTCTCCGGCAGCACCCGAGTTGCGCAAGGCTCAGCGCAACTGGATCGCCTTTCGCGATTCCACCTGCCGGTATGAGGTCCTGCGCTTTCAGGGCGGGACCGCTGGCGGTCCGGCTGCACAAAGTTGCATGCTTGAACTGACCGCTGATCAGGCGCTGCGGCTGGGCAGGCTGACCGAAGGGATGGAGGAGCAGGAATGAAGCCTCTGGCTGCAGCCGGTCTGGTCGCGCTGCTGGCCATTCCTGTTCATGCGGGCGATGCCTCGGGTTTTGATCCGGCTGCCATTGATCAATGCCTTGAGGGGGCCGTGACGCAAGGTGCGCGGGCCGATTGCGCCGATGCGGGAATGGAGGCCTGCCTGACCTACACGCGTGGGAAATACACGGGCGACGATCCGGATTTCCCGATGGCGAACTGCCTTGATGCCTCTCATCAGGCGTGGGAGGCCCAGCTGACCACGCTCTATGAGGCTGCGCTGGCTGCAGGCGGCACCCCCGAAGGGCTGCGTGAGATGGAGCGCAGCTGGATCGCCTTTCGCAAGGCGCTTTGCGCGTCAGCAGGTGTGGGCAAAGAGGGTGGCGATCTGGCCCATGCCCGTTGCCTGCGTAATGAAACCGCACGGCAGGCAGCGTTGCTTATGGAATTGGGGCCGCAAGAATGATGCGGCCCCCGTGCGCTTGCCGGAACGATCTGTGGCCCGGCTTAGAATTTCATCACATAGCTGATGCCGGCAACGACCGGATCGACCTCGACCTCGCCGATATTGGCGCCGTTCAGTTCGACATCGGCGTTGATATCGATCCAGCGGAAATCGGCACGGATCGCGGATTTGTCGCTGATCCAGTAGTCGGCGCCGACATGGGCTGCCAGCCCCCAGCTGTTCTTGACGCGCAGCTTGGAACCGGCAAGCGGCCCCTTGGCCTCACCGTCCCAGAAGCCGGTAAAGTTCACACCGACGCCGACAAAGGGCTTGAACTGCGGGCTGGCGTCAAAGTGATATTGCAGCGAGACGACCGGCGGCAGGTGCTTGACGGTGCCGATCTCGGTCCCGTTCGACTTGATCGAATGCTTGAAGGGCAGGGCGCCCAGCACCTCGATGCCGATATTGTCGCGGATGAAATATTCGAAGGTGATCGTGGGCCGGATATTGTCGTCGATGCTGGTCGGCACCGTGCCCCCCGCCAGCGTCCCGTTGTTCGACTTGGGGTTTACGTTGGCAATCCCAAAGCCAAGCGTCCATTCCCCCTGCGATTGAGCAAGCGCGGGCGAAGCAAGCGCAGCAAGTGCCGCAGCGATGGCAAGCTTGTTTCTCATGACGATCCTCTTTTCTTGTCGCGTCCCAGCTCATGGCGCCTGGGCGGGGACTGCGACGTTGATCTGGATCAACATTCCCCCGTTTGCGGACGGGCTGCGACAAACTGGCGCGCCCCTACCCCCACAGCAAAAGGATGATGCGATGAAGCTTGGCACGTCGGTCCTACCATCATCAGACAATTTCCGGGCCAATCGCGAGGCGCATCTTGCCATGCTGGAAACCGTACGCGAGGCAGCGCTGGCTGCCGCAGCGGGGGGCGGCCCAAAGGCGATGGAGCGTCACACCTCCCGCGGGAAGATGCCCCCGCGCGAGCGTGTGGCGAACCTGCTTGACCCCGGCTCTCCGTTTCTTGAGATCGGCGCGACGGCGGCCCACGGCATGTATGACGGGGCCGCGCCTTGTGCCGGGGTGATCGCGGGGATCGGCCGGGTGCACGGGCAAGAGGTGATGGTCGTTGCCAATGACGCAACCGTCAAAGGCGGGACCTATTACCCGATGACGGTGAAAAAACACCTGCGCGCGCAGGAGATCGCCGAGGAATGCCATCTGCCCTGCGTCTATCTGGTCGATTCAGGCGGCGCCAACCTGCCCAATCAGGATGAGGTCTTTCCCGACCGCGACCATTTCGGGCGCATTTTTTACAATCAGGCGCGGATGTCGGCCAAGGGTATTGCCCAGATCGCCGTTGTCATGGGCTCATGCACGGCGGGTGGAGCCTATGTACCGGCCATGTCGGATGTGACCATCATCGTGCGCAATCAGGGTACGATCTTTCTGGCCGGCCCGCCGCTGGTGAAAGCCGCGACCGGAGAGGTGGTCTCGGCCGAGGATCTGGGCGGGGGCGACGTGCACACGCGCCTGTCTGGCGTCGCCGATTATCTGGCCGAGGACGACGTCCATGCGCTGGCCATTGCCCGGCGCAGCATCGCAAACCTGAACCGCACCCAGCCTGTCTCGGTGCAATGGCAATCGTCCGAGCCGCCAGCTTATGACCCTGATGAGATCCTTGGCATTGTCCCCGCCGATCTGAAGATCCCCTATGACATTCGCGAGGTAATCGCGCGCGTGGCCGACGGCTCACGCTTTGATGAATTCAAGGCCCGCTTTGGCGAGACGCTGGTGACGGGCTTTGCCCATGTTGAGGGCTGCCCGGTCGGTATCATCGCCAATAACGGGGTGATCTTTTCCGAGGCTGCGCAAAAGGGGGCACATTTCATCGAACTGTGTTCGATGCGGGGCATTCCGCTGGTCTTTTTGCAAAACGTCACCGGCTTCATGGTCGGCCGCAAATATGAAAATGAGGGCATCGCCCGGCACGGTGCCAAGATGGTGACGGCGGTGGCGACGACCAGCGTGCCCAAGATCACCATGCTGGTCGGCGGTAGTTTCGGCGCAGGCAATTACGGCATGTCAGGACGCGCCTACAGCCCGCGCTTTCTGTGGACCTGGCCTAATTCGCGCATATCCGTCATGGGCGGCGAACAGGCGGCAGGCGTCCTTGCCACCGTCCGCCGCGAGGGGATCGAGCGTCAGGGCGGTACATGGAGCGCCGGGGAAGAGGCCGAGTTCAAACGTCCCACCATCGAGATGTTCGAACGCCAGTCCCATCCGCTATACGCCTCGGCGCGGCTTTGGGACGATGGTATCATCGACCCGCGCAAGACACGCGAGGTGCTGGCGCTCAGTCTGCGGGCCAGCCTTAACGCGCCGGTCGAGCCGACCCGTTTCGGCATCTTCAGGATGTAGGGTCATGCCGATTTCGACCCTGCAAGGCGATATCACCCGGCTCGCCGTCGATGCGATCGTCAACGCTGCCAACAGCTCGCTGCTGGGCGGCGGAGGTGTGGACGGGGCGATCCACCGCGCAGCCGGCCCGCGATTGCTTGAGGAATGCCGCAGCCTTGGTGGTTGCCCGACGGGCGAGGCGCGCATTACCCAAGGCTATGACCTGCCCGCAAGATATGTGATCCACACTGTCGGTCCGGTCTGGCAGGGCGGCGGGGCAGGCGAAGACGCGCTGCTTGCCAGTGCCTATCGCAACAGCCTTGCCCTTGCGCATCAACATGGTGTTGTCAGCATCGCCTTTCCGGCAATCTCGACCGGGGTCTATGGCTTTCCCGCCGAACGCGCCGCGCGTATCGCCGTGGAAACCATCCTTGAATATGGCGACGATCTGCAAGTGACGCTGATCGGTTTTGACGCTGCCTCTCATGAGACGCTGCAACGGGCCTTGGATGAGGCCCGTCGATGAAATCCCGGTCTTGCCCATGCGCCGGGTGCCGGGCGCGCAAAGCTCAGCCCGCAAGAGGAGGTGCCGGATGTTCCACAAGATCCTGATTGCCAACCGGGGCGAGATCGCCTGCCGGGTCATCGACACCGCACGCAGCCTGGGGGTGCGCACGGTTGCGGTCTGGTCGGATGCCGACCGCGAGGCGCGCCATGTCGCCATGGCCGACGAGGCCGTCCATATCGGTGGCCCTGCGCCCCGAGACAGCTATCTGCGCGGCGATGCGATCATTCGCGCCGCGCTTGAGACCGGGGCCGAGGCGATCCATCCAGGCTATGGATTTCTCAGCGAAAACCCCGATTTCGTTGATGCAGTGACGGCGGCGGGGCTGGTCTTTATCGGCCCCTCGGCCGAGGCGATCCGCAAGATGGGGCTTAAGGACGCGGCCAAGGCGCTGATGGCCGAGGCAGGCGTGCCCGTCGTCCCCGGCTATCACGGCGAAAATCAGGACCCCGCCCATCTTGCAGCCGAGGCGGACCGCATCGGCTATCCGGTACTGATCAAGGCGGTGGCGGGTGGTGGAGGCAAAGGTATGCGGCTGGTCGAGCGGGCCGGCGACTTTCCCGCAGCCCTGCAATCGGCGCAGGGCGAGGCCGCCACAGCCTTTGGCAACCCCGCCGTGCTGATCGAGAAATATATCTCGCGCCCTCGTCACATCGAGGTGCAGGTCTTTGGCGACGGTCAGCAGGCAGTGCATCTTTTTGAACGCGACTGCTCTCTTCAGCGTCGTCATCAAAAGGTGATCGAAGAGGCCCCGGCCCCCGGCATGACCGCCGAGATGCGGGCGGCCATGGGCGCCGCCGCCGTCCGGGCCGCCGAGGCAATCGGCTATGCTGGCGCGGGGACGGTCGAATTCATCGTCGATGCCAGCAACGGCCTGCGCCCCGACGGGTTCTGGTTCATGGAAATGAACACCCGCCTGCAGGTCGAACATCCGGTGACCGAGGCGGTTACCGGCGTCGATCTGGTCGAATGGCAATTGCGCGTTGCCAGTGGCGAACCTTTGCCCGCACGGCAAGAGGATCTGCGCATTACCGGCCATGCCTTCGAAGCGCGGCTTTACGCCGAGGATGTCCCGGCAGGCTTTCTGCCCGCCACCGGCACGCTTGCGCATCTGCGTTTCCCCGACCACGCCCGGATCGAAACCGGGGTGCGCGCGGGCGACACGATCTCGCCCTGGTATGACCCGATGATCGCCAAGGTCGTGACCCATGGCGCAACCCGCGCGATTGCACTGCGGGCGCTGGAATCGGCGCTGACCGATACCGAGGTCGCGGGGTCGGTCACGAATCTGGACTTTCTGATCGCTCTGACCCGGCATCAGGGCTTTGCGCAGGGTGAGGTCGATACCGGCCTGATCGCCCGCGATCTGCAATCGCTGATCGAGGCAGCCGAGCCTGATCCTGCTGCCCGGGCGCTGGCTGTGCTGGGGCTGGCCGGGCTTGACGATCCGCAAAGGCGGGGCGGCATCACCCTGTGGCAGCCGCTGCGCCGCACCATCGCCTGGGAGGGTGGTGAGGCGGTGATCGAGGTGCCGGGCCCCGGCGCGGCCCGTGTGACGCTTGACGGGAATACGCATCAGATCGCATGGCAGGGCGGGCGCTGGTGGGTCGATGACCGCCCCCGCCGCTACCGCATTGTGAACCATGGAGCAGGCACCAGCGTCTTTGGCGGGCGCTCGCTGACGCTGGTCCCGCTCGATCCGCTTGCACATGGCGGCAAAGAGACGGGTGGCGGGCTGACCCTTTCGCCGATGCCGGGGCTGGTGAAGGCGATCTTCGTCGAGGCAGGGCAAGAGGTCGCGGCAGGCGCGCCGCTGGCAATCCTTGAGGCGATGAAGATGGAACATACGCTGACCGCCGCCCGCGACGGCAAGGTGGCCGAGGTGCTGGCCCGCGCTGGCGATCAGGTCGAGGCAGGCGCCGCCCTGATCCGCCTTGAAGAAGAGGTCCCGACATGATCCTGCACCACGTTCCCGGCTCGCGTTCGCTGCGGGTGTTGTGGCTGATCGAGGAACTGGGGCTCGATTGCGAACTGCGGCTGTGGTCCCTGACCGACGGAAGCCTGCGCAGCCCCGAGTTTCGCGCGCTTTCACCGGCGGGGCGTATTCCGGCGCTGGAGACAGACGGTCGCGCGATCTTTGAATCCGGTGCGATCCTGCAATACCTGACCGAGCGGGAAGGCAGGCTTGCCCCGCCTCCGGGCGACCCCGAACGCGCGGATTTCCTTGAATGGATGCATTTTTCCGAAACGCAGGCCTGTATCCTGCAGGCGCTGAACATCCATCATATCTTTTTGCGGCCCGAAAGCGCCCGGTCGATCCCGCTGATGCGGCTTGATACCAAACGGTTGGCGGTCACCGCCCGCGCGCTGGATAAGCATCTGACAGGGCGCCAGACGCTGCTTTCCGCGTTCTCGGCTGCTGATTGTATGCAGGGTTTCAACATCGAGGCGGTGTTCCGCTTTCTGCCGGCCGCGGATTACCCCGCGCTTGCCGCCTATCGCGACCGCATGACGGCACGGCCTGCCTATCGCCGCGCGCTTGCCCGCGCCGGGGGTGATGCGATCTATGAGCATGACTTTTACGAGGTGCCCGATGCCACAGGTTGAGATTTTCGAAGTCGGTCCCCGCGACGGGCTGCAAAACGAAAAGCGTCTGATCCCGGCGGCGGACAAGATTGCGCTGGTCGATCTTCTGTCAGGGGCGGGCTTCCGGCGCATCGAGGTGACAAGCTTTGTGCCGCCGAAATGGGTGCCGCAGATGGCCGATGCTGCCGAGGTCATGGCAGGCATTACCCGCCACGCCGGCATCCGCTACGCGGTGCTGACCCCGAACCTGCGTGGCTATGAGGCGGCGCGTGCAGCAGGCGCGGATGAGGTGGCAATCTTTGCCTCGGCCTCGGAAGGGTTTTCCCGTGCCAATCTGAACGCCAGCATCGACGAAAGCCTTGAGCGGTTCGCCGCCGTGGCCGAGGCGGCGCAAGCAGATGGCGTGCCGGTGCGCGGCTATGTCTCGGTGGTGACGGATTGTCCATTTGACGGGCCGGTGCCGCCTGCCAATGTGGCCCGCGTTGCCGCCGCTTTGCGCGATCTGGGCTGTTATGAGATCAGCCTTGGCGATACCATCGGACAGGGCTGCCCCGAAACCGTTGATGCCATGCTGGGCGCGGTCCTGAATGAATTGCCGCCCGAAAGACTGGCAGGTCATTTTCACGACACCGCCGGGCGGGCGCTCGACAATATCGACGCAAGCCTTGCACGTGGGTTGCGGGTCTTTGACGCCGCTGTGGGCGGGCTTGGCGGCTGTCCCTACGCGCCGGGGGCTGCCGGAAATGTCGCGACGGAAAAGGTTGCCGCCCATCTGACCGCGCGGGGCCATGAAACCGGGCTGGACATGGCCGTGATCGAACAGGCCGCAACCATGGCTCGCGGCATGAGAGGACAGGTATGATGGAAACGATCCGCATCGACACCGACGAGCGGGGCGTCACCCACCTGTGGCTTGCCCGGCCGGACAAACATAACGCCCTGTCGGCGCAGATGATTCGCGAACTGACCGAGGCTGCGCGCAGCCTTGGTGCTGATCCCGCTGTGCGTGTCGTAGTGCTGGCGGCCGAGGGGCGCAGCTTCTGCGCTGGTGGCGATCTGGGCTGGATGCAGGACCAGATGCGGGCCGATGCGCAGACCCGCCGCGCCGGGGCGCGCGAACTCGCAATGATGCTACATGCGTTGAACAGCCTGCCAAAGCCTTTGATCGGGCGGGTGCAGGGCAATGCCTTTGGCGGCGGGGTCGGCATGATTTCGGTCTGCGACGTAGCGATTGCCGTACCCGGGGCGCGCTTTGGTCTGACCGAAACACGGCTTGGCCTGATCCCCGCCACCATCGGCCCCTATGTTCTGGCACGAATGGGCGAAGATAAGGCGCGTCGGGTTTTCATGTCGGCGCGGCTATTTGGCGCTGATGAGGCGGTGCGGCTGAACCTGCTGGCGGATATTGCCGATGCCGCGACGCTGGATGCTGCCATCGAGGCCGAGGTCGCGCCCTATCTGTCCTGCGCCCCCGGCGCGGTCGCAGCGGCCAAGCAGCTGGCCCGCCGCCTTGGCCCCGCCATCGGCGAGGCCGAGATCGAGGCAAGCATCGACGCCCTCGTCGCGGTCTGGGAGGGCAGCGAGGCACCGGAAGGCATCGCCGCCTTTTTTGAAAAGCGCAAGCCAAGCTGGCAGGTTGGCTAGGTCCCGGCCCATCCTTGTAGCCGGTCCGTGACGGGCCCCGCAGGAGGCAAAAGCACCCTATCCGGCAAAGGCAGGGGTAAGCCTTGCGTGCTTTGCATGTCAGGACTTCCCGGTTGGCGGCTTGGCGGCATATGGTCGCATCTGTTATCGCTATCAACATATCCCCCCATATCCGCCAGCCCCGGAAGATGCCGTCATGCCGCCGCAGCCAAACCTGAAACTTGCGATTCTTTCTCTTGCCCTTGGTGCATTTGCTATCGGCACCTCGGAATTCGCCGCCATGGGTCTGTTGCCATGGTATGCAAGCGACCTTGCCATTTCTGAGCCGCAGGCGGGTCACGTTGTTTCGGCCTATGCTCTGGGGGTGGTCGTTGGCGCACCGGTGACCTCTATCCTTGGGGCGCGGCTGCCGCGACGGCGCTATCTTGCGGCGCTGATCGCGATCTATGGGGTGATGAACCTGCTGGCGGCGATCCTGCCCGGTTATGGCACGCTGGTCATCACCCGTTTCCTTGCCGGTCTGCCACATGGTGGCTTTCTGGGCGTGGCGATGCTTTTTGCCGCCGATGCTCTGCCGCGCGAACAGCGGGCCAAAGGCGTGACGCAGGTACTGCTGGGCCTGACGGTCGCCAATATCGCCGGGGTGCCGCTGGCCGGGATTCTGGGGCAGGGGCTGGGCTGGCGCTGGGGCTTTGCTCTGCCCGGTGTTCTGGCGCTGCTTGCTGGCTGGCTGATCCTGCGTCTTGCCCCCCGGGTCGGGGCGCCCAAGAACGCGCAGCCTTTCGCAGAGCTTAAGGCGCTGCGAAATCCGGCGGTCATGCTGATCCTGCTGGTCGGCGCAATCGGCTTTGGCGGGCTTTTCGCGGTCTATTCTTATCTTTCGGCAGCAATGCTTGCGACGACCCAGCCGCCGGGATGGGCGGTGCCGGCAACGCTTTCGGCCTTTGGCATCGGCGGCACGCTTGGTAGTATCCGCGCCGCGCGGCTGACGATGCGCTATGGCACCTGGGGTGCCGCGCTGCGCCTGATGCTGTTCATGGCGATAACGCAGGCCTTTGCCTCATTCGCAGTCGGGGACTGGCGGCTGATGCTGCTGTCTTCTTTCGTTCTTGGCCTTGGCTCGGGCATGGTCGTGCCCTTGCAAACCCGGCTGATGGATGTCGCGGGCGAAGCGCAAAGCATGGCGGCTGCCATGAACCATGCCGCCTTCAACGCTGCCAACGCGCTGGGGCCATGGCTGGCCGGTCTGGCACTGGCGGCTGGCTGGGGCTGGCGGTCTTCGGGGCTGGTGGCGGTTGGCCTGTCAGGGGCCGGTATCCTCGCGCTTTGGCTCGCCTGGCGGCAGGCGCGTCTCTCCGGGGACGTGCTTCATGATCGCCCTGCGAGAACGTGAGGCGAACTCGCGCCGCCACGAGATGAAAAGCACATAGACCGTGGACAGGAAAAGCCCAAGGGGCCCGGCCAGCCAGCCAAGTGCTGCAAGCGAGAAATAGACGCAGCGCAGCCCCGAGTTAAAGCTTTTCGCTGCGGTGATATTGATATCGGCCGCCTGCATGGCCAAAGGAAGGGCGCGCGGGTCCTCGGGCTCATTGGGGACCGAGGCCATGATGATCGCACAATAACCGAAAAGCCGGTGCGACCAGATAAAGCGCAGCAGTGCATTGGCGACAAAGAACAGCGCAACGACGATCTTGATTTCCCATTTCAGCGCCGGGATGTGGCCCAGATCAAACTGCCGGGCCACGCCTGCCAGTTGGTCGGTATTGCCGATCAGTGCCAGACCGCCACCGATTGCGATAAGGCAGGCCGAGGCAAAGAAGGCCGTGCCTTCGCGCAGCGTGGTCAGGATTGCGCTGTCAAAGATGCGTGGGTTTCGTGTGATGAATTGTCGCATCCATTCACGGCGATGGGCTTTCATCAATACGGTGACCGAAGGGTGGTCCCTTGGCGGGTGCTCGGTCGCCCAACCTATGGAAAACCAAGCCAGAAACAGCCAGCCAAGGGCGGCGAGATCAGCCAGAGACAGGGGGCCGAGCAAGGTGGTGTCCGGGTCCATGGCGCGCTTTTACCTCTTGGATCTCATGTTGCCTGCCGACGCTTCGGCGTCTATCGGGAATCTGGTTATCCTTGTTTGGGAGTAAACGAAATGGCAGCACCTCACGCCATCCACGAGGAATTTCCCGAAGACGGGACGCTGATCCACCGGCTGAAGGTATCGGACAGCCGCTTTGCCCGCCTGCTTGAAGATTATGACGCCGTTAATGACGAGGTCGCCGGTGCTGAAAGCCGCCAGACGCCGATGTCTGAAGAGGCCGAAGCCGAGCTGCGCCGCAAGCGCACCGCGCTGAAGGATGAGATCGCCCGCATGCTTGCCACTGCGCGGGGCTAAGGCCTTGAATTTCGGGGCGGGCAGGGTGGCGCTGCCTCCTTTGACCGTGCCGCTTTGCCGGTGGGCTTGAAACCCAAAATTCGCATTCCTATCTGAATTCCTGTCGGAGGGCCCAAAGGCGCCGGCAGTACCGCCCGCCCGGCTTCGGGGGGCAAGGCTTTGTATCGCTTGAAGAAGGATGCGAAAGATGCGCAATTTTGATCTGACCCCGCTTTATCGTGCCACAGTCGGTTTCGATCGTATGGTTGATGTAATGGACCGGGCTCTGTCGGCCGATATCGCCAGCTACCCACCCTATAATATCGAAAAGACCGGCGAAAACTCTTATTGCATTTCGCTGGCCGTTGCCGGTTTTTCCGCCGATGACCTGAATGTCGAGGTCAGGGACGGCGCCGTCATCGTCTCGGGCCGCAAGGCCGCCGAGGATGAAAACCGCACTTTCCTGCATCGCGGCATCGCCACCCGGGCCTTTGAGCGCCGCTTTACGCTGGCCGATCATGTGCGCGTCGAAGGTGCCAGCCACGCAGACGGTATGCTGAACATTGATCTGGTCCGCGAAGTGCCCGAGGCGCTGAAACCGCGTCGCATTGAGATCGCCAAGCAAGGCACCAGCATCGAAAAACTGGACGCCTGACACCTGGTTGATCCGCGCGGGGGCTCTGCCCCCGCACCCCCGGGATATTTCGGCACGAAAGAAGCTGATTGAAGAGAATGGGCGTGGCTGTGGCTGCGTCTTTCTGATTCAGAGCTTGCGGCGGGCGCGTAACGCAGCGGTGATGGTGCCGTCGTCGAGGTAGTCGAGCTCACCGCCGATCGGCACGCCTTGGGCAAGTCCGGTGACCGCGACACCGGTTGGAGCAAGCGCCTCGGCGATGTAATGGGCCGTGGTCTGGCCCTCGACCGTGGCTGAGAGGGCGAGGATCACCTCGGTGATATTTTCCTCGGTGATGCGCTGGATCAGTCGGGGGATGCGCAGGTCCTCGGGGCCGATTTCATCCAGTGCTGAGAGGCTGCCTCCCAGTACATGATAGCGGCCGTGGAAGGCCCGGCCACGTTCGAGCGCCCAAAGATCGGCGACCTCGGTCACGACGCAGATTTCGCCGGTAGCACGGGCCGGGTCCTGGCAAATCGGGCAGATATCGGATTGCGTGACATTGCCGCAGACAAGACATTCACGGGCAGTTTCCGCCACGGAGGCCATCAGCGTGGCAAGCTGGACCATTTGCCCCGCGCGGCGGCGGATCAGGTGCAGCACGATGCGCCGAGCGGACCGCGGCCCAAGTCCCGGCAGACGCGCCATCGCGGCGATCAGGGTTTCGATCTCGTCGCCGGAGGCGGGCGGCATGGGTCAGAACGGCATCTTCATGTCGGCGGGCAAGCCGAGTTCGCGGGTCAGCCGCGCCATTTCTTCGGCCGCCTTGTCCTGCGCGCGGCGCTGCGCGTCCTTGATTGCCGCCAGGATCAGGTCCTCAACCACTTCCTTGTCCTCGGCCTTGAAGATGGAAGGGTCGATATCGAGGCCCGTCAGTTCACCCTTAGCGGTGGCGGTTGCCTTGACCATACCTGCCCCGGCCTCGCCGGTAACGGTCAGGCGGTTCAGCCCCTCTTGCATCTCGGTCATTCTGGTCTGCATTTGCTGGGCCGCTTCCATCATTTTCGACAGATCGCCCATGCCGCCAAGGCCCTTGAACATCGCTTAATCCTCGTCCTCGAAGGGGTCCCATTCCTCGACCTCGGCCACAGGGCCTTCGGTCAGCTCATGTGGTGATCTATCCTCGCCCGCGGTCATTTCAACCGTCTCGGGGGCCGGAGCGGGTCGGACATTGGTGATCTTTGCGCTGGGAAAAGACGCAAAGATAGCCTGCACCACCGGGTTATCCATGGCGCGGGCGCGGGCCTCGGCCTCGCGTGCGGCGCGCGCCTCGCTGATTGTGGGCTGGCCGGGATCAGAGGTCACGATGACCGCCCAGCGTTGCCCGCCCGTCCAGCCGCGCAGTCGTTCGGCCAGACGCTGGGCAAAGTCGCGCGGCGCGTTATCGGTCGGCTGAAACTCGATCCGGCCCGGAGAATAGCGCACGAGACGGAGGTGATCCTCGACATCGAGAAGCAGCTTCATGTCGCGCATACGGCGGATCAGCTCGACCACAGACTGAAAATCCGGGAACCCCGCCAGCGCATCAGGCGAAACTGCCAGCGCGGTGGCGCTGCCGTTTTGCTGCACCGCAATCGGCGCTCGCGGTGCGGCGGCCCGCGGACCCTCGCTGCGCTGCGCGGAAGGGGGGGCGCTGCGGTTGAACTCGCCCGCAGCGGCACTGGCCTGCACCTTGCGGATCAGCGCCTCGGGGTCGGGCAGGTCGGCGACATGGGTCAGGCGGATGATCGCCATTTCAGCGGCCATCATCGCATTCGGCGCATTTCCGACCTCTTCCAGCGCCTTCAGCAGCATCTGCCACAGTCGCGTCAGCACCCGCATCGGCACTTTTTGAGCGATCTGCTGGCCCCGCGCGCGTTCATCAGGGCCGACGGTCGGGTCCTCAAGCGCCTCGGGGGTGATTTTTACGATCGAGACCCAATGCGTGATCTCGGCCAGATCGCGCAGGATGGCGAGCGGATCGGCGCCATCGGCGTATTGGGCCTGCAACTCGGCCAAAGCCTCGGCTGCAGCGCCGCGCAGGATCATGTCAAAGAGGTCAAGTACCCGCCCACGGTCGGCCAGCCCCAGCATGGCGCGAACCTGCGCAGCGGTGGTTTCGCCGGCGCCATGGCTGATCGCCTGATCAAGCAGGCTGGTCGCGTCCCGGGCCGAACCCTCGGCCGCGCGGGTGATCAGCGCCAGCGCGTCATCGGTGATCTCTGCCCCCTCGCGCCCGGCGATCTTGCGCAAAAGCGCGATCATCACCTCGGGCTCGATCCGGCGCAGGTCAAAACGCTGACAGCGCGACAGAACCGTCACCGGAACCTTGCGGATTTCTGTCGTGGCAAAGATGAATTTCACATGCGGCGGCGGCTCTTCCAGCGTTTTGAGCAGCGCGTTGAAGGCGCTGGTCGAGAGCATATGCACTTCGTCGATGATATAGATCTTGTAGCGCGCCGAAGCCGCGCGATAGTGCACCGATTCGATGATTTCGCGGATGTCGCTGACGCCAGTCCGCGAGGCGGCGTCCATCTCCATCACGTCGACATGGCGACCCTCAGAGATCGCCACGCAATGTTCGCAGGTGCCGCATGGTTCGGTCGTCGGGCCGCCCTGACCATCAGGGCCGATACAGCTCAGCCCCTTGGCAATGATGCGGGCGGTGGTCGTTTTGCCGGTGCCACGGATGCCGGTCATGATAAAGGCCTGCGCGATGCGATCGGCGGCAAAGGCGTTCTTCAGCGTCCGCACCATCGCATCCTGGCCGACCAGATCGGCGAAGGTTTCGGGGCGGTATTTCCGCGCCAGTACCTGATAATTCCGTTCGCTTACGCTCATGCCTCGGCCTTCTCTGACCGCCGCAGATTAACGGTGCGGGCAGGGCGCGGCAACCGCCCTTACGCGGTTTGCCAGTCAAAGCTCAGCTCTTCACGAAAGGCAAAGCGGGCAATGTGACTATCCACGATATGCCGCATGTGTTCGGTCGTGTCCCCGGGCGCATCCAGCCGGATCTCAAGCGTCTGGGGCGTGGCGGTCAATATCACGACACGATCTTCGGGCATGGCGATGCGGCCGCGTTCGGCGTCGAACTCGACCTCGAACTTATGTGCCCAGTGTTTGCACAGCTGTTGCAGATAGCGGCTGCCGTTGGTGGTCGCAACGCTGCAGCGGGACTGGATGATCGGCTGGGACATGGGGCTTTCCTGTCTTGTGATCGGTCCGGCTGGCGATGGCTGGCAAAGGACGGTGTGAATGATGCGGGGCATCGGCCTGATCCCATGAATAAGGGTGCAAGGCCGCAATGTCCAATCGCCGCAGCATGCCCCGGTTTCGGGGCATGCGCAGGCCGATGCCCGCAGGCAGAGGCGTCAGTTCTGTTCGCCCGCGCCTTTCCACAGCAGGGCGCCGATCACGGCCCCTACGATCGGCGCGACCCAGAACAGCCACAGCTGTTGCAGCGCCCAGCCCCCGGCAAAGATCGCCTGGCTGGTCGAGCGTGCAGGGTTTACCGAAGTATTGGTCACCGGGATCGAGATCAGGTGGATCAGCGTCAGCGCCAGACCGATAGCGATCGGGGCAAAGCCTGCCGGAACGCGGCCGTGAGTCGCGCCAAGGATCACGATCAGGAAGCCCGCTGTCAGCACGATTTCGATCAGCAGGGCCGAAAGCGTGCCATAACCGCCCGGCGAGTGCTCACCGTAACCGTTCGCAGCAAAACCACCCAGATCCACGTCCGCCTTACCCGAGGCGATCAGGTAAAGAACAGCCGCCGCAAGGATCGCGCCAACGAGCTGCGCGATGATATAGGGCAGCAGACTGGCCGCCGGAAAGCGACCGGCAACCGTCAGGCCGACCGAAACGGCCGGGTTGAAGTGACCGCCCGAAATGCCGCCCACGGCATAGGCCATGGTCAGGACGGTAAGGCCAAAGGCCAGGGAAACACCAGTAAAACCGATACCAAGCCCGGGGAAGGCCGCTGCAAGAACCGCGCTGCCGCAACCACCGAAAACAAGCCAGAAAGTACCGATAGCCTCGGCCAGAAGTTTTTTCTGCATTTGAAACCTATTTTTCAGCTTAAGAATGAATCCAGCGTCCACCGGCGGTCTGGATTGTCAATATTTTGTAGTAGCGCGGCCAGAAAATCGGCAAGGAACGCTGGGTCACCACGCGCCCCGTTGACCGCCGCGCGGGGGCGGCCTATCTGCGGGCCATGGCACGCGCTCCTCTTTTGCAACTCACCGATATTTCGCTGACCTTCGGGGGCAATCCCGTGTTCAGCGAGCTGAACATGACCGTCCAGCAGGGCGACCGGCTGGCGCTAGTCGGGCGCAATGGCTCGGGCAAGTCCACGCTGATGAAAGTCATGGCCGGGCTGGTCGAGCCTGACAGCGGTGAGGTCATCACCCCCGCCGGCACTCAGGTCGGCTATATGGAGCAGGACCCCGACCTTTCGGGCTTTGCAACGCTTGGTGATTTTGCCCGCGCTGGTCTGGACGAGGGTGAGGGTTACCGGGTCGAAATGGCGGCCGAGGGGGTGAAATTCGATCCTGACCGCCCGGTCGCGACCGCGTCGGGTGGCGAACGGCGGCGGGCGGCCCTGGCAAGGATGCTGGCGCAGGCGCCCGATCTGATGCTGCTGGATGAGCCGACGAACCATCTGGATATCGAGGCGATCGGCTGGCTGGAAGAGCAGCTTTCGACGACCAGGGCAGCTTTCGTGCTGATCTCGCACGACCGCGCCTTTCTCAGGGCGCTGACCCGCGCGACGCTATGGATCGACCGGGGTGAGGTACGCCGTCAGGACAAGGGTTTTGAGCATTTCGAGGATTGGCGCGAGACTGTCTGGACCGCCGAAGATGAGGCCCGTCACAAACTTGACCGCAAGATCAGGGCAGAGGCCCGCTGGGCGGTCGAGGGCATCAGCGCCCGGCGCAAGCGCAACCAGGGTCGGCTGCGCGCCCTTGCCGCGCTGCGCGAGGAACGCGCCAGCCAGATCCGCCGGCAGGGCACAGCGGCGATGGAGCTGGACGCGGGCCAGCAATCGGGCAAACGGGTGATCGACGCCAAGGGCATCTCGAAAGCCTTTGGTGAGCGGGTGATCCTCAAACCCTTTGACCTGCGGGTGTTGCGTGGCGACCGCGTGGCTTTTGTTGGCCCGAATGGCGCGGGCAAGACAACGCTGATCAAGATGCTGACCGGCGAAATTCCGACCGACAGCGGCGAAATCCGGCACGGCACCAATCTGGAAATCGCCGTGTTTGATCAGGCCCGCGCGGCCATCGACGACAGCGTAACGCTGTGGGATGCGCTGGCGGGGGATCCGTCAATGCGGGTTTCGGGCCGGTCGGATCAGGTGATGGTGCGCGGCAATCCACGCCATGTCGTCGCCTATCTCAAGGATTTCCTTTTTGACGATGCGCAGGCGCGCGCGCCGGTCGGCAGCCTGTCGGGTGGGGAAAAGGCGCGGCTGCTGCTGGCGCGGATCATGGCGCATCCTTCGAACCTGCTGGTTCTGGACGAACCGACGAACGACCTGGATGTCGAGACGCTGGACCTCTTGCAGGACCTGCTGGGCGAATATGACGGCACGGTTCTGCTTGTCAGCCACGACCGCGATTTTATCGACCGCGTTGCCACGACCACCGTGGCGATGGAGGGAGATGGCCGTGCGGTGATCTATCCCGGCGGCTGGTCGGACTATCGTGCGCAGCGTCCCGAAAGTGAGGCGCCCACGCCCCAGCCCAGGAAAACCGCCCCGGCACCTGCAGCCGAAAAGCCCGCAACCAAACCCGCAGCGAAACGCTCGGGGCTGAGCTTTAGCGAAAAAAAGCGGCTAGAGGCCCTGCCAGCCATCATCGAACGGCTTGAGGCCGAGATCGGCAAGCTTGGCGAGTTCCTTGCCCAGCCCGATCTGTTCCAGACCGCGCCTGAGAAATTCGCCAAAGCAAGCGAAGGTCTGGCCGAGCGCCAACAGGCGCTGGCCAAGGCCGAAGAGGAGTGGCTGGCGCTCGCAGAACGGGATCAGGAATAGCCGCCCGGCCCGGAAAATAATGCATAGCCCCTTGCAACCTGCTGCAAGGGGGCCCATGTTAAAAGGGCTAGGTTATTTCTTCCGCATTCCTGTCTCCTTTCCGGCTTCAGACTGTGTTTCGATCTGACTGAGCCGGGTCGCCGCATGTCGCGGGCGACATTAATATTCAGGAGACATCACGATGGCCAATGGCACCGTGAAATGGTTCAACAGCACCAAAGGTTTCGGCTTTATCGCCCCGGCAGATGGCGGCAAGGACGTGTTCCTGCACATCTCGGCGCTCGAACGTGCAAACATCCATCACATCGATGATGGTCAGGCTGTGACCTTCGACATCGAAACCGGCCGCGATGGCCGTCAGTCGGCGCGCAACCTCGCGCTGGCCTGATCGTGGCCTATGGTCCGGCCCGTTTCGGGCCGGACCAATCATAAGGAGGCCCACATGTCAGGCAAGACCGACAGTAAAACCGACAGGTTGAATCGAATCTTTCGCGCTCCGGCACCTTTGACCGCGCTGGATCGTACCACCGCAGAAGCCAAGCTGATCATCGAAGAGCAGACCCAGCGTCGGCAGGAGTTGACCGCCACGCTACGAGCCGCCAGATTAGCCAAGGAAGCCGCTGAAGCCGCCAAAGGCACGCTGGCCTCCAAAGCCCGTAAAAAGAAATAGGCGCTTTGCGCCGATTTCAGAACCGGGTCGCAAGCACACATTTTGCCTAAGCTGGCACCCGTGTGCCCATGCAGTCGCTTTGCCATAATGCCCCGAAGTGTCGGGACAAAAGGGAAAGGACTGCCCGTCATTCAACAAAGAAAAGAGAAAAAGAATGGCCAAGACACAGAGCAGACGCGCGCCGCGCAGAAAGGTCGCGCAAAAACAACGAGACAGACGCCGTCTGGCAATCATGTTCGACAGCAAACAGGGGGTAATCCCGGTCATCGCCGCTGATGATGACGGTGAGGACAAAAGGCCCGCGCAGCTTTAAATCGCGCGTGCAGGGGACAACCGCCCTTTCCGTTAAGCCGCAGCCGCCCTCCGACCGGGGGCGGCTTTTTTTGATGTGCAAAGGAGTTGTGACGACCCACATGTGATCCTCACTGCGGCGAAGAGCCATATTCACGAAGTGAACAATCCCCTGGCCGCAACCTATCAAATATGGGCAGTGATCCAAGGAGGTTCAGGCGTGAACAACTACAAAATAACTACTGCTCCCCCGACGGGACCGGGACATCTTGCGGATCGCCCGAGCATTGCCGTGATCGGACTGCCAGCTTTACCAGCTCCAAATGAAACAGGCCGCCCCGGACGGAGCGGCCTTTTCCTTGCCGGATCGGCGAGGCGGGTGATTACATCATCCCGTCCATGCCGCCCATGCCGCCCATGGCCGGAGCCGCAGACTTCGGCTCGGGCTTCTCGGCAATCATCGCTTCGGTGGTGATCAGCAGACCAGCGACCGAGGCGGCGTCTTCCAGCGCGGTACGAACGACTTTCGCCGGGTCGATAACGCCGAACTTGAACATGTCGCCATATTCTTCGGTCTGAGCGTTAAAGCCAAAGCTCTTGTCGTTCGAGTCGCGCACTTTGCCGGCAACCACAGCACCGTCGACGCCAGCGTTTTCGGCGATCTGGCGCAGCGGCGCTTCCAGGGCGCGGCGGATGATGGTGATACCGGCGTTCTGATCGGCGTTCGCACCGGTCAGACCCTCCAGCGACTTGGCACCCTGAACCAGAGCAACGCCGCCACCGACAACGATGCCTTCCTGAACCGCAGCGCGGGTCGCGTTCAGAGCGTCATCGACGCGGTCCTTACGCTCTTTGACCTCGACCTCGGTCAAGCCGCCGACTTTGATGACAGCAACGCCGCCGGCCAGTTTGGCCACGCGCTCTTGCAGTTTTTCGCGGTCGTAGTCCGAGGTGGTTTCTTCGATCTGCTGACGGATCTGGCTGACGCGGGCTTCGATCTCGCTCTTGTCACCAGCGCCATCAACGATGGTGGTGTTGTCTTTGTTGATCGAGATCTTTTTCGCACGGCCCAGCATGTCGATGGTGACATTCTCAAGCTTCATGCCCAGGTCTTCCGAGATCACCTGACCGCCGGTCAGGATCGCGATGTCCTGCAGCATGGCCTTGCGGCGATCACCAAAGCCCGGAGCCTTGACGGCAGCGATTTTCAGACCGCCGCGCAGCTTGTTGACGACCAGGGTGGCCAGAGCCTCGCCCTCGACGTCTTCGGCCACGATCAGCAGCGGCTTTTGGGTCTGGATGACCGATTCGAGCAGCGGGACCATCGGCTGCAGCGACGAGAGTTTTTTCTCGTGCAGCAGGATGTAGGCGTCTTCCAGCTCTGCAACCATCTTGTCGGCGTTGGTCACGAAATAGGGCGACAGGTAGCCGCGGTCGAACTGCATGCCTTCGACGACGTCAACCTCGGTTTCCATGCCTTTGTTTTCTTCGACGGTGATCACACCCTCGTTGCCAACGCGCTGCATGGCTTCGGCGATTTGCTGGCCGATGGTGGCTTCACCGTTGGCCGAGATGGTGCCGACCTGGGCGACTTCGGATGAATCGTTGACCGGACGGGCAGCGGCTTTGATGGATTCGACGACTTTGGCGGTGGCCAGATCAATACCGCGCTTCAGATCCATCGGGTTCATGCCGGCGGCAACCGCCTTCATGCCTTCACGGACGATGGCCTGGGCCAGAACGGTCGCGGTGGTGGTGCCGTCACCCGCTTCGTCATTGGTGCGCGAAGCGACTTCGCGGACCATTTGCGCGCCCATATTTTCGAACTTGTCAGCCAGTTCGATTTCCTTGGCGACCGAAACACCGTCCTTGGTGATGCGCGGGGCGCCGAAGGATTTGTCGATCACGACATTGCGGCCTTTGGGGCCCAGCGTCACCTTGACGGCATCGGCGAGGATGTTCACGCCTTTCAGCATGCGGTCGCGGGCGTCGGTGTTGAATTTGACTTCTTTCGCAGCCATTTGAGGTGCTCCTTGAATGGGTTAGCGTAAATGGACGATCAGCCGATGATGCCCAGGATGTCGCTTTCCTTCATGATCAGCAGCTCTTCGCCATCGATCGTAACTTCGGTGCCCGACCATTTGCCGAAGAGGACACGATCACCAGCCTTGACCGCAGGGGTGATCAGCTCGCCCGAATCTTTGCGCGCGCCCTCGCCAACGGCGATGACCTCACCTTCGGCCGGTTTCTCTTTTGCGCTGTCGGGGATGATCAGGCCGCCTTTGGTCTTTTCGTCTGACTGGACGCGACGGACCAGAACGCGGTCGTGCAGCGGTTTGAAAGCCATTGTAGAACACTCCGGTGTTTCAGGTTGCAGTGTTGCGGCTGTTGGCACTCGCTTGTGGTGAGTGCCAATGCCGCCCATCTAGGCTGGCAATCCAGAGCTGTCAACGGTCTGCCATCGGAAAATTTTACTTGGAAATCCGCTTGACGGAGTTTCCGCCCCGTGGCTACGCCCAAGGAAAAGCAGTTCGGGCGGATAAGATGGTGGAACGGCGTCTCAAGGCCCTTGTCATCGCCGAAGCGGCCAACCCCGAATGGGTTTCGGTGCCGCTGGTCGGCTGGTCTTTGGCCAACGCCCTGCGCCGCGTCGCCGATGTCCATATCGTCACTCAGGTCCGCAACCGAGAGGCCATCCTGCGCGCCGGCCTGATCGAGGGGCGGGATTTTACCGCCATCGACAGCGAGAAACTGGCTGCGCCGATGTGGAGGCTGGCCGAACGGCTAAGCATGGGCAAGGGCGTCGGCTGGACGATAAAGACCGCCATCTCGACCCTTGGCTATGGCTATTTTGAACGGCTGGTCTGGCGCGCTTTTGGCCCACAGATCCGCGCCGGCGCATATGACATCGTGCACCGCGTGACGCCGTTGACGCCGACTGCAAACAGTCTGCTTGCCCCGCGTTGCCGTCAGGCTGGCGTGCCCTTTGTCCTTGGCCCGCTGAACGGCGGCGTGCCATGGCCCAAAGGTTTCGACAGCGAAAGACAACGCGAGAAAGAATGGCTCTCTTACGTTCGGGGCGCTTATCGGGCGTTGCCGGGCAGGGGGGCGATGCTGCGCGATGCCTCGGCGATCATCTGCGGCTCGCTTCACACCCGCAACGAGATCCCTGCGCGCCATCACAGCAAGGCAGTCTGGCTGCCCGAAAACGCCATCGACCCGGCGCGTTTCAGCCTGACTGCCCCGCAACCGGGTACCCTGCCGCTGCGGGGTTGCTTCATTGGCCGGCTCGTGCCCTACAAGGGCGCGGATATGGCGATCGAGGCAGCATTGCCCCTGCTGCGGGCCGGAAAGCTGGTGCTCGACATCGTTGGCGACGGGCCGCAGGCCGGTGCGCTGCGCGATCTTGTCGCGCGCGAAGGCGCAGGGCAGGCGGTCCGCTTTCACGGCTGGCTGGCGCATGAAGAGGTTCAGGGCGTCGCAGCCCGGGCGCAATTGCTGGTCTTTCCCTCAGTGCGCGAATTCGGGGGCGGCGTCGTCCTTGAGGCGATGGCGCTTGGCGTCGTTCCCGTGGTGGCCGATTACGCCGGGCCGGGCGAGCTTGTCGATGATGCGACCGGCTTGCGCATCCCCATGGGAAGCCGGGCCGAGCTGGTCGCAGAATTACGCCGGCAGTTGCAGGCCATTGCTGCTGATCCTTCGGTCCTGCCCGGCATGGCCGCAAGGGCGCAGGCACGGGTAATGCGCGACTTTACATGGGACGCCAAGGCCGCGCAGGTCGAACGGATCTGGCGCGCTGTTCTGGCCGGAACGCCGCTGCCACAGGAACTGTCACCGCCCGGCCGGACTGGCATCGCATCTGCACCCATGCCATGCTGATCCCCAGACGATACGGGAACCGAACGCATGCGCCTGAAGCCGACCTTGACCGCCCTTTTTGTCGCCGCAACACTGGCCCTGCCGGCAGCGGCACAGGAATGCGTCGGGCAAAACCTCTTTGACCAGTTGCCGCCCGAGCGGATGGCCGAGATGCAGGCGGCGGTCGAGGGGGTACCCTATGCGCATGGTCTGTTCTGGCGCGCGGAAAAAGGTGATCAGCGCATCACCCTGATCGGCACCTATCACTTTCCCGATCCGCGCCACGACCTGATCTTGCGGCACTTCACCCCCGAGATCGGGGCCGCAGCCAAACTGCTGGTCGAGGCCGGCCCCGAGGAAGAGGCCCTGCTGACCAAGGCCCTCTCGTCGGATGTGGCGCTGCTTGTCAACGCCGAAGGGCCGACCCTGCCCGAGCGGCTGAGCGAGGATGAGTGGCAGGCACTGTCCTCGGCGCTGGAAAAGCGGGGCGTACCGCCCGTCAACGCCAGCCGGATGCGGCCCTGGTATGTCGCGGTCATGCTTGGGGTGTCGCCCTGCATGCAACGGATGATGCAAGACGGCGACGGTCTGGACGGGCTGGACCGGCTGCTGATCCGAAAGGCCGAGGCGGCCGATGTCCCGGTGCAGGCGCTGGAACCCTGGAACGCCCTGTTCACCGTGTTCGAGGGCATGACCCCGCGCGAGGAAGAGGACATGATCCGCGCTGGTATGCCCGCCGCCGAACATGCCGACGACTATACCGTGACCATGACCGAGACCTATTTTGCAGAGAACGGCTGGCTGATTCTGGAGTTCTCGCGCTTTAACGCCTATTACAACTCGGGCCTGTCCCGGGCCGAGGTGGACGCCCAGACAGAGATGGCGCAGGACAGGATGTTGAACCAGCGCAACGCCCGCTGGATTGAACCGCTTGAAAAGGCCGCGGCGGCAGCCGCCGAACAGGGCAAGGGCGTCGTCGCCGGTTTCGGCGCCCTGCATCTGCCCGGCGAAAAGGGCGTGCTGCGCCTGCTGGAAAGCCGTGGCTGGAAAATCAGCCCGATCAGGGTGGAGGGGATTGGCGATGGCGGATGAGCTTTGGCGCGAAGAGCGCGAATTCTGGCTGGCGGGCGTGGCCGAGGCGGGGCGCAAGCTTGACACCTCTTGCCTGATGGCATTTCCCCGGACCGGCATCCTTGACCGCACGGCGGCGATTGCCGCGTTGCAGGCCGCGCCGCGCTGGCAGGAGATCACGATGACCGAACGGGCCAGTATCGAGACCGATGATGTCTGCGTGCTTGCCTATCACGCTACCGCCCGCCGCGCGGGGGCAGACACATATCGCGCCTTCTGCACCACCACCTGGATTCAGCGCGCTGGCGACTGGCGCATCCTGCAACACCAGCAAACGCCGGTGTGATGCTGCAGGACCTGCGCCGTCACCGGCGTTTTCTGTTTAGCTTTGCGCTGGGGCTGGCAGCAGGTCTGGGGTTGTACCGGTTACAGATCGTCGACCGGCTGCTGATCTTTTCGGTCCTGTTTTGCACGACTTATCTGGTGCTGACCGGGTTGCTGATGCGTGGCATCGACGCGCGGGCCATGCGCCATCAGGCCGATAGTGATGATGAAGGTATGGTGCTGATCGTTCCGCTGGCAATCGGGACAGTGGCGATCAGCCTGGTCGCGATCCTGATGACCATCCGTGCTCCCCACGCGGGGCTCGCACTGCGTCCGGCACTGGCGCTTGCCTGGGTTCCGCTGGGCTGGCTGATGGTCCATACGGTCATGGGCTTTCACTATGCCCGGCTTTGGTATGGGCGCGGCCCCCACGGGACCGAGGCGCGCGATCTTGGTTTTCCCGGCCTTGCGCCACAGGGCGACGCGGATATCTGGGACTTTCTTTATTACAGCTTTACCCTGGGGATGGCAGCGCAGACCGCGGATGTAACGGCGCTAAGCACCCGAATGCGACGGGTGACGCTGTTTCACTCGGTCTTTTCGTTCTTTTACAATACGGTGCTGCTGGCGCTGGCGGTCAATGCTGCGGTTGTGCCGGGTTGATAGACATTACCGGCCCGCGCCCCTATAACCCCGGCGAATTTTCCGCCCAATTTGCAGGGGACCCCCATGATCAAGGTTTTCGGCCACAAAGCTCCCGACACCGACTCGACCGGCTCGCCCATCATCTGGGCGTGGTATCTGAACGAAGTGCGCAAAACCCCGGCCAAGCCGGTGTTGCAGGGCGAGCCGAACACCGAGGCCGCCTGGATGCTGTCGAAATGGAATCTTGATAAGCCCGAGATCATCCCGGACGTCGCGGCTGGCGATCAATGCGTGATCGTGGACACCAACAACCCCGCCGAACTGCCCGATTCGCTGGCCGAGGCCGATGTGATCGAAATCATCGACCACCACCTGCTGGCCGGCGGCATCCGCACCCGCCTGCCGATCAATATCACCATCCGTCCGCTGGCCTGCACCGCGACTATCATGCATGACCTGATCGGCGACGAGGATCTGGCCCGTGCACCGCGTGCAATCAAAGGCGCGATGCTGACCTGCATCCTGTCGGACACGCTTGAATTCCGCAGCCCGACCACCACGCCGCACGACCGTTTTGTGGCCGAGAAACTGGCCAAGGACCTTGGTATCCCGATCCCCGAATATGCGGCCGAGATGTTTGCAGCCAAGTCGGATGTGTCGGCCTTTACCGACGAGGCGCTGCTGCGCATGGACAGCAAGGAATATGAACTGGGTGGCAGGCAGCTGCGCGTTTCGGTGCTGGAAACCACTGCGCCCCAGGTGCTGCTGGACCGCAAGGCCGCGCTGATGGCCGCCATGCCCAACGTTGCCGCCGCGGATGGTGCGGATGAGGTGCTGCTTTTCGTCGTCGATATCCTGAACGAAGAGGCGACGCTGCTGGTCCCGAACGATTTTGTCAGACGGGTCGCTGAAAAAAGCTTTGGCGCCACCGTGACCGGCGATACCGTCGTGCTGCCCGGCGTCATGTCGCGCAAAAAACAGATCATTCCGGCTCTGGCCGTCTGACCCCAAAAGGCCGTTTTCATGACCCAGATCATCCGCGCGCTCGACGAGATCGCACTGAATTACGATGTCCTGTTCTGCGATCTTTGGGGGTGCCTGCACAACGGCGTTGAGGCCTATCCGGCCGCCGTCGCCGCCTTGCAGGGCTTTCGCGCCAGGGGCGGGCGGGTGGTCCTGATGACCAATGCGCCGCGGCCGCGCAAATACGTGGCCGAGCAGCTGGACGGTATGGGCGTGCCCCGCGATGCATGGGACATGATCGTCACCTCGGGCGATGCGGCACAGGATGCGATGTTTGCCGGCGCTGTCGGCCGCCGCGTCTGGGCCATCTCTCAGCCCAAGGACGAGGGGTTTTTCACCGATATCCCCGAGGAATGGCGCGACGCCCCTCCGATCCAGAGGGTCGAGCTGGACAAGGCCGAAGGCATCGTCTGCTGCGGCCTTTTTGATGATCTGACTGAGGTACCTGACGATTATCGCGCCCGGCTGATGCTGGCGCGCGAACGCGGGCTCAAGCTGCTTTGCGCCAACCCTGATGTGGTGGTCGATCTGGGCGAAAAGCGGCTTTACTGCGCCGGTGCACTGGCCGAGCTTTACGAAGATCTGGGCGGCACCTCGCTGTATTTCGGCAAGCCGCATCCACCGATCTACGACCTTGCTCGGCGCAGGCTCGGACTGGACGACAGGGCCAGGATCCTTGTGATCGGGGACGGAATCGCGACCGATATCTCGGGCGCCGTGGGTGAGGGGCTGGATGCGCTGTTCGTGACCGGCGGCCTTGCTTTTGATCAGTTTGGCCCCGATGTCGAAAACCCCGAGCCTGCGCGGCTGCAGGAATGGCTGGCCCTGCGCGCGCAGGATCCGACCTATAGCATCGGCAGGCTGCGCTGAGCGGGTAATAATCGGTCCTCTTTTTGTGGTCGAGCGTTATTTTCTTGCGCGCCCGGTGCGTTGCTGCTATGCAGCATACAGCCACTCATCGGGAGCATTGAATGATGCTGGACAACCTTCCGCGCGGCACGATCGTCATCGAGGATCTTGAAGTCGGGATGATGCGCTACCTGCAGAAGGTAGTCACCGACGAGGATATCGAGATGTTCGCCCAGATCTCGACCGACCGAAATCCGGTGCATCTGGACGATTCCTATGCCCGGGACACGATCTTTCAGGGCCGCATCGCACACGGGATGCTGACTGCTGGCCTGATCTCGGCCGTGATTGGTGAGCAATTGCCCGGTCATGGCACGGTCTATCTGGGCCAGACGCTTAAGTTCATGGCGCCGGTCCGACCGGGTGATCTGGTCCGCGCCGAGGTGTCGGTTGAGGCAATCGATCACGCAAAGCGCCGCGTGACCCTTGCAACCCGCTGCCTTGTCGGTGATACGGTCGTCCTGAAAGGCGAGGCGGTCGTTCTGGCGCCAAGCCGCAAATTCGACTGAGACAGGGCCGGTCGCCGGCCCGGCGGGGGCCTGATTGCGCATCCATAACGACTGGAAAGCTCTGCCGCTCGATGCCCGCGGGGCGACTGTCGCCATGGGCAATTTCGACGGCGTTCATCTGGGGCATCGCTCGGTTATCGACGCGGCTCGTGCCGCCTGCGATGCGCCCCTGGGCATCATCACCTTTGAGCCGCATCCGCGCGAATTCTTCTTTCCCGACGCCGCGCCATTCCGGCTGATGAACGCGGAATCGCGGGCGAACCGGCTGGCGCGGCTGGGGGTCGGACATCTGTATCAACTGCCCTTTGACGCCGTTCTGGCCGGTCTGTCGCCCGAGGCTTTTGCGCGTGAGGTACTGGTACAGGGCCTTGGCGTGCGCCATGTCACCGTCGGTGAGGATTTCTGCTTTGGCCGCCAACGTTCGGGCAACGCCCAGACCCTGACACAACTGGGGCAAGAGCTTGGTTTTGGGGTCACCGTGGCGCCGCTGATCGGCAATGGCGAGGTCGAATACAGCTCGACCGAGATCCGCAAGGCGCTGGCCGCCGGCCGCACCCGCGATGCCGAGCGTATGCTTGGCCATTGGCACCGTATCGACGGCGAGGTGCTGCATGGCGACAAGCGCGGCCGTGACCTTGGCTATCCGACCGCCAATATGGCGGTGGACGGGCTGCACCTGCCTGCACTTGGCATTTACGCTGTGCTGGTCGATGTGCTGACCGGGGCTGATCGCGGCAGTTACAAAGGCGTGGCAAGCCTTGGCGTGCGGCCCATGTTTGGTCAAAACCGGCCCAATCTGGAAGTTCATCTTTTTGATTTCGCGGCTGATCTTTATGGTCAGCACCTGTCGGTCGCGCTGGTTGAATATCTGCGCCCCGAGGCAAAGTTTGACAGTCTTGAGGCGCTGATCGCGCAAATGGACCGCGACAGTGCCCAGGCGCGCGAGATCCTGGCGACGCGCTGATGCGCCCGCGGTTCTGGGAGCAGCCCCTTGATTCCCTCGATTCCGAGGAGTGGGAGGCGCTGTGCGACGGGTGCGGCAAATGCTGCCTTAACAAGATCGAATATGAGGACACGGGCGAACTGGCGTTCACTCGCGTCGCCTGCCGGCTGCTGGATGGCGAGACCTGCCGCTGCATGAGCTATCCGAACCGCCATGACTATGTGCCCGATTGCGTGGTCCTGACCCCCAAGAAGCTGGCCGAGATCGCCTGGTGGCTGCCCGCGACCTGTGCCTATCGGCTGCGGGCCGAGGGCAAGCCGCTTTACGACTGGCACTATCTTATCTCGGGCGATCCCGAATCGGTCCATCTTGCCGGGGCATCGGTGCGCGGCTGGACGGTCAGCGAACTGACGGTGACCGAAGACGACTGGGACGAACATATCATCGAGGATCTGGCATGAATTTTGCCTCGGACAATGCGGGCGGCGTCCATCCCCGCATCATGGCGGCGCTGGCTGCTGCAAACGAAGGCCATGTGCCATCCTACGGTCAGGACAGCGTGACGCTGGCGGCTCAGGATCGGCTACGCGAGCTTTTTGACGCCCCCGACGCGGCGGTTCATTTCGTGACCACAGGCACGGCTGCCAATGCGCTGGCGCTGTCGATGCTGTCGCCGGGCTGGGGCAAGATCTTTTGCCATCCCGATGCCCATGTGCAGACCAGCGAAACCGGCGCGCCCGAGTTCTTTACCGCGGGTGCCAAGCTGGTGCCTGTTCCGGGGACGGGCGGCAAGATGACGCCCGAGTCGCTTTCCGAAACGCTGCATGTTCATGGTCGCGATGCCGTTCATGCCGGAGAGAACGCGGCGCTGACCCTGACCAACGCCACCGAATGGGGAACGGTCTATTCCCCGGCCGAGGTCGAGGCGCTGACCGCCGTCGCCCACGCCAAAGGTCTGGGCGTGCATATGGACGGGGCGCGGTTTGCCAATGCATTGGCCGCGCTTGATGTTTCGCCCGCTGATCTGACCTGGAGGGCAGGGGTCGATATCCTCTCACTCGGTGGTACCAAGAACGGCTGTATGGCAGTCGAGGCGGTGCTGATCTTTGATCCCGCCCGGTCCGAAGAGTTCGAATTTCGCCGCAAACGTGCCGGGGCGCTGATCTCGAAGCACCGTTATCTGGGGGCGCAGATGCTCGCCTGGCTGGAGGGCGATCTGTGGCTGGATCTGGCCCGTCACGCCAATGCCATGGCCAGTGAGCTGGCTCTGGGGCTGGCGCGTCTGCCCGGTGTCAGCATCGACCAGCGCGTCGAAAGCAACGCCGTCTTTGCCACCATTCCGGCAGAGCTGCATGACCGCGCCCGCGCCAGCGGGATTGCATATCACCTGTGGCCGCACACCCAGAGCGCCCTGGCCGATGAGCCGGTCTCGATCCGTCTGGTCTGTGGCTGGGATACGCGCCCCGAGGACGTCAGTGCCGCCCTGCAGGTGCTGGCCTAGGAAAGCGCAGCGCTAAGCAGCGCCAGCGCATGGCGGACCGTGGCGGCGCGCACGGCATCGCGGCCGCGCGGGCCAAATTCGACCGTTTCGGTCCGCACGCCCTGTGCATCGGCGATGCCAAAGCAGACCCGGCCCTCGGGCTTACGCTCGGACCCTCCCGGCCCGGCAATCCCGGTGACGGCGACCGCAACCCCGGCCTGAGAGCGGGCCAGCGCGCCCGCCGCCATCTCGGCCGCGATTTCTTCGCTGACCGCTCCATGGACGGCAAGCGTCTCGGGGCGGATGCCCAGCATCTCGATCTTGGCGGCGTTGGAATAGGTGACAAAGCCCCGATCCACCGCATCCGACGACCCCGGCACATCGGTCAGCCGCCCGGCGATCAGCCCGCCGGTGCAGCTTTCGGCAGTGGCGATCATCACCCCTCGCCGGCGGGCAAGCTCAAGAACATCGGCAGGATCGACAGGGGCAGGGTCGGTCACAACATCGGCTCCAGTACCGCATGATAAATCCCGGCAAGGATGACCGAAACCAGCCCGGCAAACAACCCGGCCCACAGGTCATCCAGCATTACCCCGACGGTGCCGCCACGCCGGTCGGCACGTCCGACCAGCCACGGTTTCCATATGTCAAAAAGGCGAAACAGCAGGAAGGGCACGACAAACCCCGGCCATGCATCAAGGATCGAAACCCCGTGCCGCGCAAGCGGGATCACTGTAAAGCACATCGCCAGCCATTGGCCGGCAACCTCGTCAATCACCACCTCCGACGGGTCGCCGTCGGCGCTTTGCGCAAGGACGGCGGGCAAGGCCCAAAAGCCCAGCAGGGTTGCAAGAGCAAAGCCCGCCGGGATCAGCATCGGGTGGATCAGCTCATAGGCCGCGACGCCCAGCACCACTGCCGCGGCGGAACCCCAGGTGCCGGGCGCCGGGCGCAGATGGCCGATGCCAAAGAAAGTTGCGATCAGATGCTTCATGGCGCGCCCTTGATCAGCGTGGCGGTGGCAATGGCGGCGATGCCTTCCTCGCGCCCGGTAAAGCCCAGCCGTTCCGAGGTGGTGGCCTTGACGCTGACCCGATGGGCCTCGATTCCGATGATCTCGGACAGGCGCAGCATCATCGCCCCGGCGTGAGGGCCGACCTTGGGCCGTTCGCAGATCAGCGTCACGTCGACGTTAGAAATCTCATAGCCCATCTGGCGCGCCAGCATTGCGGCATGGCGCAGAAAGATATGGCTCTCAGCCCCTTTCCATTGCGGGTCCGAGGGCGGGAAATGCCGCCCGATATCGCCTTGGGCCAATGCGCCATAGATCGCGTCGGTCAGCGCATGCATCCCCACATCGGCATCCGAATGGCCAAGCAACGCTTTGTCATGCGGGATTTTCACCCCGCACAGCCAGACGTGATCGCCCCCGGTAAAGGCATGTACGTCGAACCCGTTGCCAAGGCGAATGTCCATTCCGTCCCCCAAGATACGTTCGGCCCGGGCAAAATCCTCGGGCCAGGTGAGTTTCAGATTATCGTCATCGCCCGGCGTCACGGTAACAGGCAGACCGGCGCGGATCGCCAGTTCCACATCATCCGCCGCACCTTCGGGATGGGCGCGATGGGCAGCAAGAATTGCATCAAGCGCGAAACCCTGCGGGGTCTGGGCGCGAAACAACCCCTCGCGGCTGGCGGTGCCGGTGACATGGCCTTTCTCAGCGCGCCACAGCGCATCGGTGACGGGCAGGGCCGGGGCGGCAGCCGGGGCGCCAGATTCAAGCGCAGCGACCACCGCCTTGATCACCGGGGCTGAGACAAGCGGCCGGGCGCCGTCATGGATCAGCACATGGGTCACGCCGCTGCCCTCAAGGCTTTCCAGTGCGGCGCGCACGCTTTCGGATCGGGTGGCACCGCCCGCGACCAGCACCACTGGTCCGGCAAGCTCGGCCACACCTTGCGCCATATCCTCGGGCGCTAGGGTCACGACGATGCGCGAAAAGCCGGAAAAGGCGGCGATGCTGCGCGCGATAACGCTTTGTCCGGCAAGGCGGCGCCATTGCTTGGGCGGACCGTCCCCGGCGCGGGTGCCGCGGCCAGCGGCGGTGATGATGGCGGCATATGTGGCGGGTATCGTCATGTTGGCCAGCTTTAGGTCAGCCGCCCGCGCGAGGCAATCGCCGACCGTCGGGCTTTTCGTCGCGCCTTTTGGGGTGCAGCAAGTGTGGCCCACGCCCAGAGTTCTGCGTATAAGGACGCCAAGCGTGAACCTCTGCCAAGGACAATTGCCGATGACCGATCCCTCGATTGCCGATCTTTCCAAGGATGCTGCCGCCCGGGCCGCCGTGGCACTGGTCGAGCCGGGGATGCGGCTTGGGCTTGGGACCGGCTCGACCGCCGCAGTCTTTGTGCGCCGGTTGGCCGAACGGGTAAAAGCCGAGGGGTTTTCGCTGCGATGCGCCGCCACCTCGAAAGCGACGGCCGAGCAGGCGACCAGCCTTGGCCTGCAAGTCGAAGAGCTGGATGAGATCGGCTGGCTTGATCTGACCATCGACGGGGCGGATGAGGTTGATCCCGATCTGAACCTGATCAAGGGCGGCGGTGCTGCGCATCTGCGCGAAAAGATCGTCGCCACCGCGTCCAACCGCATGGTGGTGATCGCTGACCAGAACAAGGTTGTCGAGCAACTGGGCCAGTTTCATCTTCCGGTCGAGGTGATTCCCTTTGGCTGGCAGGCGACGCGCACCCTGATCCAGCGTGCGCTTGAACGGCTTTCGCTTTGGCCGCGCCCGATCCTGTTGCGCAAACGCGGTGAAGAACCTTTGCGCACGGATGAGGGCAATCTGATCCTTGACCTCGCGCTTGAGGCCATTCCCGACCCTGAGGCGCTGGCGGCCGAGCTTTCGGCAATTGCCGGAGTGGTTGAACACGGGCTTTTCCTGAATATCTGCCAACTGGCGATCATCGGCCGGCCTGATGGTTCGGTGGTCACACTGCGGCGTGAGGACAAGGAATGAAATTCGATTACGACCTTTTCGTTATCGGCGGCGGCTCGGGCGGGGTGCGCGCCGCGCGCATCGCGGCGGGCGAATACGGTGCCCGGGTGGGGCTGGCTGAAGAAAGCCGTATGGGCGGTACCTGCGTCATTCGCGGCTGTGTGCCGAAAAAGCTGATGATCTTTGCCTCGCAAGCCGGCACCGCAGCGACAGAATCGCGCGGCTATGGCTGGCAGGGTGCTGGCGAGGGCAGCTTTGACTGGACCAGCTTTCACGGCAAGCTTGAACGCGAACTGGACCGGCTGGAGGGCGCATATTCCTCGGGCCTGTCGAATGCGGGGGTCGAGGTTCATATGCAGCGCGCAAGGCTGCATGATGCGCATACGGTCGAACTGGCGGACGGTCAGCGCCTGACCGCCAAACATATCCTTATTGCCGTAGGCGGACGGCCGCAGCGTCCCGATATTCCGGGCAAAGAGCTGGGGCTGATCTCGGACGATCTGTTCACGCTCGATCGGCTTCCTGGTCGGGTGCTGGTGGTGGGGGGCGGTTTTATCGCCTGCGAATTCGCCACCATCCTGCAGGGTCTTGGCAGCGCGACCGTCCTTGCCTATCGCGGCGATGCGGTCCTGCGCGGCTTTGACGATGAGATGCGCCGCCATGTCACCGAACAGCTGCGTACCGTCGGCATCGACGTGCGGCTGAACACCAATCCGGCGCGACTGGATCGCGAAGGTGCGGCCGTCCGCGT
The DNA here is from genome assembly GCF_019633685.1 of Paracoccus sp. J56. Taxonomy (NCBI): domain Bacteria; kingdom Pseudomonadati; phylum Pseudomonadota; class Alphaproteobacteria; order Rhodobacterales; family Paracoccaceae; genus Paracoccus; species Paracoccus sp. J56. The sequence continues at coordinate 33,890 of NZ_JAFL01000017.1, read as the reverse complement.
CGGTTTCGAGGACGGCAGCAGCGAGGTCTTTGACGCAGTGATGTTTGCGACCGGTCGCGCACCCTATACCAAGGGGCTTGGGCTCGAAGAGGCTGGCGTCCGCCTTGGTCGCAAAGGCGAGATCGTTGTGGACGAATGGTCGCAAAGCTCGGTCCCCTCGATCTATGCCGTGGGCGATGTGACCGACCGCGTGAATCTGACCCCGGTGGCGATCCGCGAAGGGCACAGCTTTGCTGATACGGTCTTTGGTGCGCGTCCCCGCAAGGTCGATCACCGGCTGGTAGCCAGCGCCGTCTATACCCGCCCGCATGAGCTGGCGACCATAGGTGTGACCGAGGAAGAGGCCGCGGCCATCGGCCCCGCTGACATCTATGTCGCTAGCTTCCGGCCAATGCGTTCACTGTTTGCGGGGTCGGATGCGCGGGCGGTGATGAAGCTGATCGTCGATGCCGAAACCGACCGGGTGCTTGGCTGTCACATCTTTGGCCCCGAGGCAGGCGAGATGATCCAGATGGTTGCGGTGCCGATGGGCATGGGCGCGACCAAGGCCGACTTTGACGCAGCCATCGCCGTGCACCCGACACTTGCCGAAGAGCTTGTGACCATGCGCAAACCCTCGCGCCGGGTCGGGGTGGAAAAGACTGACAAACCTGCCGCATCGGCTTGATTTTTCGGCCCAAGGCACCAGTTTCAACCAGACAGACATAGAACGAGGCACGAGACGCATGGCACCACAAGGCCCCTGGGGCGGCGGCGGAGATGACGGCAAGGGCGGCAAAGAGCCGCCGCAAGGGGGCGGTCAGCGCCCCTGGGGCAGCGCAGGGGGCGGCAGGGACAACCGGCCGCAAGGCCCTCAACGCGGCGACCAGATTCCCGAAATCGAAGAGCTGGTGCGCAAGGGTCAGGACCGGCTGCGCGTGCTGATGGGCGGCAAAGGCGGCTCGGGTGGCAATCGCGGCGGCGGACCGCGCCGCCCGCAAGGCCCCCAGTTCCAGATGAGCCGCGGTGCCTGGGGCCTGGCGGCGCTTGCAGTGGTCGCGGTCTGGGCCTTTACCAGCTTTTACACCGTCAAGCCCGAGGAACGCGCAGTCGAGCTGCTGTTCGGCAAGCCGGTCGGCACGGGTGAGCCGGGCCTGAACTTTGCGCCCTGGCCCTTTGTCACCGCCGAGGTCGTGCAGGTCTCGGGTGAGCGGACGACCGAAATCGGCACCGGCCGGGCAGGTCCGATGGATTCGGGGCTGATGCTGACACGCGACCAGAACATCGTGGATATGGCATATCAGGTGGTCTGGAACATCTCGGACCCCGAGAAATTCCTTTTCAACCTCGCCGACCCCGAAGACACGATCCGCGCCGTCTCGGAATCGGCGATGCGCGACATTGTGGCACGGTCGGAACTGGCGCCGATCCTGAACCGCGACCGGGGTGCCATTGCCGACGACCTGAAACTTGCGGTGCAGAACACGCTGAACGACTATGAGGCGGGGATCAACGTGCTGCGCGTCAACCTTGACCGCGCCGACCCGCCGCGCGAGGTCATCGACAGTTTCCGCGAAGTGCAGGCCGCCCAGCAGGAACGCGACCGGCTTGAGAAAGAGGCCGATGCCTATGCCAACCGCGTGCTTGCAAGCGCCCGGGGTGAGGCTGCCGCCGTGATTGAACGTGCCGAGGCCTATCGCGCCGAGGCAGTGAACACAGCCGAGGGTGAGGCCGCGCGCTTTAACTCGGTCTACGCAGAATATGTGAAGGCGCCTGAAGTTACGCGCCGCCGGATGTATCTGGAAACCATGGAGAAAATCCTTGGCGGCGTGAATAAGGTCATTCTGGATGGCGAAGGCGGGCAGGGCGTCGTGCCCTATCTGCCGCTGGATCAGCTGCGCAGCAGGGCGCCCGGCTCTGCCAATACCAATACCGGCGGAGGGAACTAGTAATGAATCGCGCCATTTCGCTTTTGGCTCTGCCGTTTCTGGTCGTGGTGGCTGTTCTGGTCGTCGCTGCGCTTTATATCGTCGATGTGCGTGAAAAGGCGCTGGTCCTGCGCTTTGGCGAGGTGGTCGAGGTGCGCGAAGAGCCCGGTCTGGGCATCAAGGTGCCTTTCCTCGACAATGTGGTGAAATACGACGCCCGCATCCTTGGCCTGCCGACCCCGCCGATGGAGGTGACGCCTCTTGATGACCGCCGTCTGGTCGTCGACGCCTTTGCACGCTGGCAGATTACCGATGTCGTGCAGTTCCGCCGCGCGGTAGGCGCAGGCGGTATCGAGTTCGCTCAGCGCCGGCTTGAACCGATCGTGACCAATGCCATCCGTCAGGTGCTGGGTTCGGTCCCCTCAACCACTGTTCTGTCTGATGACCGGACCCCGCTGATGAACCGCATCCGCGACCTTGCGCGCGAAGATGCCAAAGATCTGGGCATCCGGGTCATTGACGTGCGTCTGACCCGCACCGATCTGCCCGAGCAGAACCTGACCGCCACCTATGCCCGGATGCGGGCCGAGCGTGAGCGTGAAGCGGCTGATGAGATCGCCCGTGGTGGTGAGGCCGCGCAGCGCGTCCGCGCCGCTGCCGACCGTACCGTGGTCGAGCTGACCTCCGAGGCGCGCAAGCGGGCCGAGGTGATCCGGGGTGAGGCCGATGCCCGTCGTAACGCGATTTATGCCGATGCTTTCGGCCGCGACCCTGAATTCTTTGCCTTCACCCGCTCGATGACCTCTTACGAGCGTGCGCTGAAGGGCGAGAACAGCTCGCTGGTTATCAAACCCGAGGGCGAGTTCTTTGACTATCTGCGTTCGGATGGTGCAGAGAACGCCCGCCCGGTGCCGCTGCCTCCCCCGGCTGCTGCTGCCACCGAGGCGGCGGATGAGGGCGATGTTCAGGGGGCTTTGCAGCCGGGTGAAACCCCTGCGCCGGTCCAGACGAACCGCGACGGCCAGCCCCTTGGGGCCAATGCGGGGGTGACGCTGACGCCCTTGCCGGAAACGCTGGCCAGCCCGCCGCAAGAAGAACCGGTGGTCACGCCCACCGAATGATCCGGGAAGGATCTGAATAGCAAAAGGGCGGGACAAGATGTCCCGCCCTTTTCTCATGCCTGCTTTCCGTTTCACTCGATGCGGGCGGCCTGCCGCTGTTCCTCTTCGGCCAGTTCGCGCTGCCATTCCCGCCAGATTGATACCAGCAGCGCCATCAGCACCGGGCCGACAAACAAACCCACGATACCCATGGTCTTGACCCCGCCGATCAGGCCGAAAAATGTCGGCAGGAAGGGCAGCTTGACCGGTCCTCCGACCAAGACCGGGCGGATGGTCTTATCGACTACGAAAAGCTCGCAAGTGCCCCATAAAAACAGCGCCGCCCCCGCTACGGGCGAGCCGCTGGCAGCAAGATAGGCCGAGACAAGGGTAAAGCACAGCGGTGCGCCACCCGGGATCAGCGCCATAAAGCCGGTGATGACGCCAAATGTCACGGGTGAGGGGACACCAGCCAGCCAATAGGCCAGCCCCAGCACCACACCTTCGCCAATCGCAATCAGGGTCATGCCGGTCACTGTCGAGCTGATGGTGGCAGGCACAACGCGCGACAGCCGCTCCCACCGGTCGGGCAGGATGCGCCGGCCGACCTGGTCGATCTGGGCGACAATCCGATCTCCGTCGCGGTAAAGTACGAACAGCGTAATGAGCATGAAAAGCAGCGTCAGCGCCAGATGAAAGGCCAGCGTTCCGGCTGTCACCGCACCGCGATAGATAGCCCCGATATTCGAGCCGCTGACCAGCTGCACGATCTCGCTGATGCCGCCCGGGCGGCCGACATAGTTCTGCCAGTTCTCGTCCAGCCAGTCTCCGATCTGGGGCAGCTCAACCATCCATGCCGGGGTTGGTGCGCCAGAACTGTTGATCATAATCGCCCAGTTGATCCAGTCGCGCAGCTCCCGAAAGGCATAGATCAGCGCCATGGCGATGGGAATCAGCAGAAAGCAGACCAGTACCAGCACCAGAAGCGTCGCCGCTCCGGTCCGGCCGAGATTGAGCTGAAATGCCGCGCGGTCGCGCAGGGGCCAACTTGCCAGCGCGATGACCGAGGCGGCCAACACAGGCACCAGAAAGCCGTGAAAGAAATAGACCGAAGCCGCCACGATAGCGAGCAGCAGCCAACGCGCAGCCGATATATTGGTCAGCAGGGGGGGGCGGTGCAGGCGCAGCCCGACCTGTTTCTGGCCTTGCCGCAACGCGGCGGTGGGGTTCGGTGCTGTCGCGCTTGTCGGTTTCGGCATTTCGCCTGTCGTCATGGTCCCGATCCTGCCTGCGTGCGGGTAAGCCCGCCATGTCGCAACAGGATAACATCTGGCCCCGGGCTGCAAGTCGGAATGCCACCCCGCCACGCGGGCAAGTCCTTGATCCCGGCTCACGATCCTGTGTGCTGGCCTGCGCGCGGGCGATCCGGACGATGCGTGACAGCCCCTCCCGACCTGGCTAACCTGTCGCGCACCAGGGGGTGTCCCGGCAAGGGGCTGAGAGGCTGCTGGCGCATATACTGCGCGGCGCGGCGACCCTTTGAACCTGATCCGGATCATGCCGGCGAAGGGATGGGAAGGGACCAGCCGTCATCTGCCCGCCCTTTGCCGGCCCCACTGCGAGGCCGTCCGACTATCCGGTCTTGCCCCCGCCAAAGAGGATGCGATGACCGAAACCTTTTTTGAAACCTTGCGCCAGGAAACCGTTGCCCAATGGGATGCCGCCGTGAATCACCGCTTTGTGCGCGAGCTTTGCACGGGCGAGATCAGCGATGCGGTCATGGCGCGCTATCTGGTGCAGGATCACCGCTTTCTGGATGCTTTTCTGACGCTTCTTGGGGCGGCAATCGCCTCGGCAGACCGGTTCGAATCGCGCCTGCGCTTTGGCCGCTTTGCCGGCATGGTCTCAGGGGATGAAAATGATTATTTCCTGCGCGCCTTTGATGCGCTGGGGGTCAGCGCCGAGGCTCGTGCGCAGATCCCCGACAGCGCGCCAACCACGGGTTTTCAGGCCCTGATGCGCGAGGCTGCTGCGACGCGCAGCTATCCAGCGGTGCTGGCAGTGCTGAATGTGGCCGAAGGTCTATATCTTGACTGGGCAAGCCGTGCGCCCCAACCGCTGCCCCCGAATTTTGTCCATGCCGAGTGGATTACCCTGCACGATAATCCCTTTTTCCGCGATTTTGTCGCGTTCCTGAAAAAGGAACTTAATCGCGTCGGCTCACAGGGGGCGGATCAGGCACGGGACTTTTTCCGCCGGGCCGTTCAGCTGGAGCTGGAGTTTTTCGATGACAGTTACACTGGTTAGCGATTAATTCTCGACAATTTCGAGATACAGCGGACCATTTGGCGGACCGCATTCCCGGTAGTCGAGAATGATGCGCAGCAGCCCGGCAGGCGCTACCCGCTCAGAGGTGTGGCGCAATTCAGGCGGGCTCCACCAGCGGAACTCACGAAAGGTGGCGGCCTCGGGCGCGTTAAGTACCCGGGGCACAAATTCCGGGGTCTCGATCAGAAAGTAGTCCTCGGACTGCCGCCAGCGGTGCTGGTGCAGGGTCATCATGACCTGCCGTTTCCAGACCAAAGGGCCAAGGGCGGGCAGGGTAAAGCCCAACTCTTCGGCCAGTTCGCGGCGCAGGGTTTCTTCGGGCGTCTCACCCGGCTCAACGCCGCCGCCGGGAGTGATCCACCAATCGCCGCCGCCGTAATCGACACGCATCAGCAACACCCGGTCCCCGGGTGTCAGCAGAATGGCCCGCATGGCCTGTCGGTCGATGATCCTCATGCAGTCTGGGCCTTGGACAACAGGCAAAAGAAAAGGCCCCGATCCGGCACATGGCCGGGACCGGGGCCCCAATATGGTCAGCGACGCTTACTCGTCGTCATTGTCCGGCACATCGGCGATGTCATCCAGCGACACGTCGCCGTCGTCATCGTCATCGTCCAGCAGATCGTCATCCAGATCGCCGGCATCGGCGTCATCGTCCAGATCGTCGTCAACAACCAGATCCGTTTGATCGTCATCGCGCGAGGCGGTCTTTTCCGCGATCAGCGAGCGTGTGCGGCCGTTGCTCAGGCTTTCCACCGTGAACTCGGCCCCGCAGGCGGGGCAGGTCATCGGATCGTTAGTCAGATCGTAAAAGCGCGTGGCGCAATGGGGGCAAAGGCGTTTCGTGCCCCATTCCTCTTTGGGCATGGTGTTCTCTTTCTGCCGCGTTCAGCTAAATCCGCTGTCCCCTGCCACAGCCGGAACAGGCTGTCAAAGCCTTTTCCCCCTTGCAGGGCAGAGGTGGTGCAGGGGAAACATGGGGCCAGAGGCAATGCTTGGCAAGATGCGATAAATCATGGACAGGATTCTGGTCGGAGGCGACATTCCCGTGACGTTGCGCCGTTCGGCCCGGGCGCGACGCATGACGTTGCGCGTTACACGGGCGGGGGGCGAGGTGGTCCTGACCCTGCCCAGCCGCGCCAGCCTAGCTGCAGGCCGTGCCTTTGCCGAATCGCGAGCCGAGTGGCTGCGCAATACGCGCGCAGGGATGCCGCCCCTGCAGCTGGCCGAACCCGGCGCGCTATTGCCTGTCGAGGGGCGGTTGCGGCGCATCGTCCCGGCAGCGACGCGGCGGATCGAGCTGGCCGGGGACGCAATCCTTGTCCCCGAACACCGCCCGGCCGGAGTGGTGGTTGAGGCATTTCTGAAACATCTGGCACAGGCGCGGCTGGCACCCGCCTGCGACCGTCATGCTGCGGCATTGGGACGCGGCTTTCAGGCGCTGGTCCTGCGTGACACCCGCTCGCGCTGGGGCAGTTGTACCCATGACGGCAGGCTGATGTTTTCATGGCGCCTGGCCATGGCCCCACCCGAAGTACTGGACTATGTCGCAGCGCATGAGGTCGCGCATCTGGCGCATATGGACCACTCGCCAGCCTTCTGGGCCGCGACCGCCCGCCTGCGGCCTGATTACGCCCGGCAACGCGCCTGGCTGCGCGCCCATGGCCATGAGTTGCAGGCATGGCGTTTTCGTGGCTGAAAGGGTCGCTCCTTTGCCTTGACGGCGGCCCCGTTTGTGATCACATGCGGGCATGAGTCCTTCGCGTTCCTCGGAAACCTCGGCCCATGAGCGGCTGTATCGTAACCTGCGTCAGCGCATCATGCTGGGCGAACTGCCGCCCGGTCAGGCGCTGACCCTGCGCGGCATCGCCGCCGAGCATCGCGTCTCGATGACACCCGCGCGCGAGGCGGTGCGGCGGCTGGTAGCCGAAGGGGCACTGTCGCTATCGTCATCGGGACGTATCGCCACGCCGGAACTGTCGGTCGAGCGGATCGAAGAGCTGGCGGCGCTGCGCGGCCTGATCGAGCCAGAACTGGCCTCACGCGCGCTGCCGCGCGCCCATCAGGCGCTGATCGAGCGTATGGCAGTCATCAACGCCGCTATTGGCGAGGCCGCAGAAAGCCATGACGCCATCGGCTATATCCGCACCAATCTTGAATTTCATCGCCTGCTTTACCTGCGTGCGCAGGCCCCGGCGATGCTTGCCATCGTCGAGACGGTCTGGCTGCAACTGGGACCGACGATGCGGGCGCTATATGGCCGGGTCAAACGCAATGAGCCGCCGCGCCATCACCGCATGATCCTCGCCTCACTGCGCGCGGGCGATGAACCGGGTCTGCGGCTGGCCGTGCGCGCCGATGTGACACACGGGCTACGCCATCTGGGCACGACCTGAGGCCATGCCGGACGAAGGGGGGTAAGCCCGGCGCATAGGCCGGGCCCCCTCAGACCTCTTCGATTCGCAACTCGACCGGCTCGCCTGCGATCACGCCGGTGCGGGGCAGGGCCTCGATTGCGTGGTCGATAGCCTCGGGCGTGGTCTTGTGGGTGACGATCAGCACCGGCGCGATGCCTTCATGACCCGAGTGGCCATATTGCCGCATCCGGTCGATCGAGATACCGGAATCGCCCAGGACCGCGGCAACCTTGGCCAGCGCTCCGGGTTTGTCGGTCAGTTGCAGGCGGATGTAATAAGCCGCCGGCACCGCCGTCCGGGCCGGTTGCGGCACCGACAGCCTGGCTGCGGGCTGGCCAAAGCTGGGAATACGCACGCCGCGCGCGATTTCGACCACATCCGAGATGACAGCACTGGCGGTCGGACCTTCGCCCGCACCAGCACCGCGCAGTACGATCTGACCGACCGAGTCGCCTTCGATCACCACCATGTTGGTACCGCCCTGCAATTGCCCCAGCGGGCTGTCAGCAGGGACCAGACAAGGCGACATGCGCTGTTCAAGCCCGCGCCCGGTCATCTGCGCCACACCCAGCAGTTTAATGCGATAGCCCATATCGGCGGCACGGCGGATATCGTCGATGCTGACGCGCTCAATCCCCTCGATCTCGACTGCGTCAAAACTTGGGCGGGTGCCAAAGGCAATGGCGGCAAGGATCGCAAGCTTGTGACTGGCGTCGATCCCGCCCACGTCAAGCGTCGGGTCGGCCTCTAGGTAGCCAAGCTGGCGTGCCTCTTCAAAGACGGTCTCATAGGGCAGGCCGGCGCTTTCCATCCGGGTCAGGATGTAGTTGCAGGTGCCGTTCATGACCCCCATGACGCGGCGGATCTCATTGCCTGCCATCGATTCAGTCATCGCCTTGATGACGGGGATGCCGCCTGCCACCGCTGCCTCGAACCGCAGGACGCGGCCATTCGTCTCGGCCAGCCCGGCCAGCTCCTGGCCGTGGATCGCAAGCAGCGCCTTGTTTGCGGTGACCACGTCCTTGCCGGACTTCAGCGCCGCCAGCACCGCTTCGCGGGCAATGCCTTCTTCGCCCCCGATCAGTTCGACGAAGATATCGACATCCTCGCGCAGCGCCAACGCGCGGGCATCATCTTCCCACGCGTAAGAGGACAGATCGACGTCGCGGTTTTTCATCCGGTCGCGGGCGCTGACAGCAGTAATGGTGATGGGTCGGCCAGCGCGAAGCCCAAGCAGCTCGGCATGTTTCTGGATGATCTTGACGGTGCCGGTGCCTACCGTCCCGAGACCTGCGATGCCGAGACGAAGCGGAGAGGCGTTTTGCCCCAAATTCTGGGCGGACATGCGAAACTCTTATCTATGGACCAAGAGGTGTTAGCGGATGAAACACGGGCTTGCAACGCGCTTGGCTAGGCCTCGTCGTCGCCGGCCCAATAGCCCTGGACACCCGTTGCCCGCATGACGCGCAGCACGCGGGCACCGATCTCGACCGTGTTTTCGCGGATGCGGTTCAGATCATCGACGCTAAGGGGGTCGCGTTGCACATCGCCCTTTGTGTTGACAAAGGCGGGATGCCAGCGCCCCCTTTCCTCGGTCGGTCGCCACGAGGCATGACAGAGCAGGTTGCGATGCAGCCGGATCTCGCCCAGATGGTCGGTGATCCGGTTACGGTCACGCAGCCCGGGATGGCGGCGCATCGCGGCATCAAGCTGCTCGATCAACGTGCCCATGGAATCATCGGCAAGATTGCTCATCCGGCTAAGCCAGGTCTGCAGCTCTTCTTCGGTCAGATCGTCTGCCAGACGGGCGCGATCAAGCGCATAGATGGTGCGCTTGATGATCTCTTCCAACCAGCCAAAACTTGCCACACATTGACCAAGTGCCGCAGAAAAATCCGAGGGCAGCGTGTAATGCGTCTCGGGCGGGGCTCCTATTCGCGCCATAATTTACTGACCCATGAAACAGGAAGAAGGTAATGGCGCAGGTGGCGCGACAGGCTTTCACGCCGACGCCCGTCAAAGGTGGCACGCAAGTGGTCCAGAGGTGCGCGATGGCTGTCCTTGTCGCTCCAGCGGCCAAGGATCGCGTCAGGCGGATTCAGGTCGCCAGGAAAGATCACGATGCGGGTTCCGTCCGGGATGCGCGCCTCGCGCAGATAGTTCAGCGGGAAATTCGGCACGCAATGCATGCGGAAATGCGCAAGCCACCCCCTGGGCCAGAATTTCACCCCGCCCGGAGCGTTGCGGGTCACAAAGCGCTGCTCATATTTGAACTTGTCGGCCGCCGCCTGCGGGTCGGCACGAAAGATGTCCTGCAAAGGTTTCAGCTTTCCAACCCGCATCCGATAAACCGAGGTCTGACCCATTTTCTCCAGCGGAGTATTCGGATTGAGCCCCAAAACCGTGTCATCCGGGTCGCCATAGGCAAAGAAATCATCAAGATTGCCGGTGATGATGACATCCAGATCCAGAAACAGCACCACACCTGTCACATCGCCCAGATCGCCCCATAGCCGCGACTTGGGCCATTTGCCTTTTGTGTTGACCGGAGCCTGATATTCGAACTCGGGCAGGGGACGCACAGCGATATCAGGATGCAGGCCGCTGCCATCATCGGTAAAGCAATACAGCCGAAAGGGCGGGGTGATATTGCGTGCAACCATACCGTAAAGGCGGTTGACAAATTCCGGGCCGAATTTCGTACCCCATTTGATGCAGATAATCTGCTTGACCGTGCCGTTGCGCCCGTCGTTCATCCTGCCCCCGAGTCTTCGGGCCGCGAGTGTTCCACAGGCCCCGCCGACAGGCAAGGCAGGGTCATAGGATCTTCTGCAACAGGACCAGATCCAGCCAGCGGCCGAATTTTCGCCCGACCTGCGGCAGAACCCCGACCTGCCGGTAACCGACGGCGCGATGAAAGCCCAACCCGACCTCATTTTCGCCCGAGACGGCGGCGATCATGCTATGAGCACCGCCATTACGGGCGTGATCCTCGACCGCAGTCATCAACGCCCGGGCCAGGCCGCGGCCACGCGCAGCCGGGGCCAGAATGATACTGTGTTCCATGCAATGGGCATAGCCGTTACCACCCCGGAACTGGTCATAGGTCGCCAGGCCCAGAACCTCACCCCCCTCATCGGCGACAAGGAATTCGCGCCCCGCCGCGCGTCGGCCCGAAATCATCCGTGCCAGCCCGCCGGGCGTCTTTTCCTCGCTGGAAAAGGTGATCGTCGTTTCGCGGATCAACGGGTTCCAAAAGGCAAGAAGGGCCGGGATATCCTCATTCGTCGCGGGGCGCAGCGCCATGACCTGATCCTTTCCATCCTCTGCCTGCCGGGCGGCGGGGCGCAGGCACACCCCGCCGCCGTCTGCTGTTATGCCGCCCGCGCCTCGCGGATCAGTGTCAGGATATCGCGCGCGGCAGCCGGGATATTGGTGCCGGGGCCAAAGATTGCCTTGACGCCCGCCTTTTTCAGATAGTCGTAATCCTGTTGCGGGATCACCCCGCCGCAGATCACGATAATATCTCCGGCCCCCTGATCCTTCAGCGCCGCGATCAGCTTCGGGGCCAGCGTCTTGTGCCCGGCTGCCTGACTGGAGATGCCGACCACATGCACGTCATTGTCGATCGCGTCCTGAGCAGCCTCTTCGGGCGTCTGGAAAAGCGGCCCCACATCGACGTCAAAACCGATATCGGCAAAAGCAGTGGCGATCACCTTGGCGCCGCGATCATGGCCATCCTGACCCATCTTGACCACCAGCATGCGCGGGCGGCGGCCCTCTTCCTCGGCGAATTTCTCGACGTCGCGCTGGATCTGCGCGAACTCGTCGTCGCCCTCATAGGCGGCGCCATAGACGCCGGCCAATGTCTTGACCTCGGCCCGGTGGCGGCCAAACACCTTTTCCATCGCCATGCTGATCTCTCCCACGCTGGCCCGGGCGCGTGCGGCCTCGACCGCTGCCTCAAGCAGGTTGCCGCCCTGTTCCGCCCGCCGCGTCAACTCGTCCAAAGCCGCCTGACAGGCCGTTTCGTCCCGCGTCGTACGGATGCGGTTCAGGCGGGCGATCTGTGCCTCGCGCACCTTGATGTTGTCGATGTCGAGAATGTCGATCGGGTCCTCTTTCGTCAGCCGGTATTTATTCACGCCGACGATCACTTCTTCGCCCCGGTCGATCATTGCCTGACGGCGGGCGGCTGTCTCCTCGATCCGCAGCTTGGGCATCCCCGAGGCGACGGCTTTGGTCATGCCGCCCATGGCCTCGACCTCTTCGATCAGCGCCCAGGCCTTTTCTGCAAGCTCAGCGGTCAGACTTTCAACATAATAGCTGCCTGCAAGGGGGTCGACGACATGGGTGATGCCGGTTTCCTCTTGCAGGATCAGCTGGGTGTTACGGGCGATGCGGGCGCTGAATTCGGTCGGCAGCGCGATGGCCTCGTCCAGCGCGTTGGTGTGCAGCGATTGCGTGCCGCCAAGCGCCGCCGCCAGCGCCTCATAGGCGGTGCGTACGACGTTGTTATAGGGGTCCTGCTCTTGCAGGCTGACGCCCGAGGTCTGGCAATGGGTGCGCAACATCAGGCTGGAGGGTTTCTTGGGATCGAACTCTTTCATGATGCGGTGCCAGAGCAGGCGCGCGGCGCGCAGCTTGGCCGCCTCCATGAAGAAGTTCATGCCGATGGCGAAAAAGAACGACAGCCGCCCGGCGAACTGGTCCACATCCATGCCCCGTTTAAGGGCGGCGCGGACGTATTCGCGTCCGTCGGCCAGCGTATAGGCCAGCTCCTGCACAAGGTTCGCGCCCGCCTCCTGCATGTGATAGCCCGAGATCGAGATCGAGTTGAAACGCGGCATCTCGTTCGAGGTATATTCGATGATATCCGCAATGATCCGCATCGAAGGCTCGGGCGGATAGATATAGGTGTTGCGGACCATGAACTCTTTGAGGATGTCGTTCTGGATCGTCCCCGAAAGGACGGCGCGGGAATGGCCCTGTTCCTCACCCGTGACGATGAAATTCGCCAGAACCGGGATTACCGCACCGTTCATGGTCATCGAGACCGAGACCTTGTCCAGCGGGATGCCGTCGAACAGGATCTTCATATCCTCGACGCTGTCGATGGCAACGCCCGCCTTGCCCACATCTCCTTCGACCCGGGGGTGATCGCTGTCATAGCCGCGATGGGTGGCAAGGTCGAAAGCGACCGAGACCCCTTGCTGACCGGCCGCCAGCGCCTTGCGGTAAAAGGCGTTCGATTCCTCGGCAGTTGAAAACCCCGCATATTGCCGGATCGTCCAGGGGCGGCCCGCATACATCGTTGCGCGCGGGCCACGCAAAAAGGGCTCGATCCCCGGCAGGGTGCCCAGATGATCGACACCCTTCAGATCCTCGTCAGTGTACAGCGGTTTGACCGCAATCCCCTCAAGCGTGTGCCAGGTCAGGCCGTCGGGATCGGCGCCTTTCAGCTCTTTGCTGGCCAGCCTGCGCCATTCTTCCAGTGAAGCTTTCGTGCTTTCGCTCATTTTGCATCCTTTCCCACGGCGCCCGGGCTCTTATATGAAGGAAGAGAAGAGGGCGTGATGAAACTGAAACGGTTGATTTTTCTGGCGATGATGCCGCTGGTTGCGGCGATGGGGTCCCGGCCCGATGGCGAGGCTGACGGGCATCGGCCGTATGTTCGCGGCGAGGTACCAGCGGCGCGCAGCGACGGCAATGACGGCACACCGGCCGCGTCAAACACCGCCGAGCTGAGGGTTCTTTCCGCGAGTGAGGCCGAACCTTCGGAGTTTCTGTGGCAGGCGCGCGCAGTGGTGATCTTTGCCGACACGCCAGCCGATCCCGCCTTTGTCGAACAGCTCGCCGCCCTGCGCCGTGACCCTGCACCGCTGATCGCCCGAGATGTGGTGGTGATCACCGATGCAGATCCTTCGGCGGCAAGCCCGTGGCGGCGACAATTGCGGCCCGAGGGGTTTTCGCTGGTGCTGATGGACAAGGACGGGCAGGTCAAACAGCGCAAGCCCGTTCCTTGGTCGGTACGCGAAATCACCCGTGCCATCGACAAATTCCCCCTGCGCCTGCAAGAGATCGGCCGGGCAGGGCTGCCGTAAACCACCACATCAGCCGTGCCACCGTCGGGCAGATGGTAGCTATGGGTCGGGCTGAGGGCTTGCGCTGCAACCGGCATTTCTTACGCTCCTTTAGCCGGGCGCAACGGATGCGCCCGGCGGTGCTGCGTCACTCGAACTCGATGATCACGTCATCGACCTTAAGGCTTTCGCCCGGCTTGGCGTTGACGGATTTCACCACCGCCTTTTTCTCGGCGCGCAGGATGTTTTCCATCTTCATTGCCTCGACGGTCGCCAGCGCCTGACCTTCCTGCACCTCGTCCCCGGCCTCGACATTGATGCGCACGACCAGACCCGGCATCGGGCAAAGCAGGAATTTCGAGGTATCGGGCGGCAGTTTCTCGGGCATCAGCCGCGCCAGCTCCGCAGCGCGCGGACGACGCACATAGGTCTTGAGGTCCGCGCCGCGCACCCGCAAGCGGAAGCCCGAGGGCAGGCGGTCCACCTTCATTACCAAGGGCGTACCGTCGACCGACAGTCGCGCCAGCGACTGACCAGGCAGCCAGTCGCTTTCGACGCGAAGCTTGCTGCCGTCGATTTCGACCGTCGAGCCCTGGCGGTCGGCGGTAATGCGCACCGGGATTTCTTTGCCCGCGACAAAGACAACCCAATGTTCACCGACATGGCGTTCGTGATTATCGAGCCGGCCCGAGATACGCGCGCGCCTGATTTCAGCCACGCGATGCATGGCGGCAGCCGATGCGGCGACGCGGATGATTTCGGTATCGGGCAGGGTCGCGCCCAGAAAGCCCTCGGGATATTCCTGTGCGATAAAGGCGGTCGAGATATCGCCCGAGACGAATTTCGGGTGATCCATCACCGCCGAAAGGAAGGGCAGGTTGTGGCCGATGCCCTCGACCTCGAATTCATCCAGAGCCAGCCGCATCTGCTCGATCGCCTCTGCCCGGGTCGGCGCCCAGGTGCAAAGCTTGGCGATCATCGGATCATAGTACATGCTGATCTCGCCGCCCTCATAGACGCCGGTATCGTTACGCACCCCGGCAGCGGCGGCAGGCGGCTGGTCGCCCGGATGGGCGGGCACCCATTTCCCTGCCTCATGCATCGGGCCTGCCGCCGTCTCGCGCGGGGGGCGATAGCGCGTCAGCCGCCCGATCGAGGGCAGAAAGTTGCGATAGGGGTCCTCGGCATAAAGGCGGCTTTCGATGGCCCAGCCGTTGATCTTGAGATCTTCTTGCCGGAAGGGCAGCGGCTCGCCCGCCGCGACGCGGATCATCTGTTCGACCAGATCAATGCCGGTGATCAGTTCTGTCACCGGGTGTTCGACCTGCAGCCGGGTGTTCATCTCAAGGAAGTAGAAGTTCTTTTGGCCATCGACGATAAATTCGACCGTGCCCGCCGATGCATAGCCAACGGCTTTGGCCAGCGCCACAGCCTGTTCGCCCATGGCCTTGCGCGTGGCCTCGTCAAGAAAGGGCGAGGGCGCCTCCTCGATCACCTTCTGATTGCGGCGCTGGATCGAGCATTCACGTTCATGCACATAGACGCAATTGCCATGCTGATCGGCCAGAACCTGAATCTCGATATGCCGGGGCTGGGTAACGAATTTCTCGATAAAGATGCGGTCGTCGCCAAAGCTTGCCGCAGCTTCGTTACGCGAGCTTTCAAAGCCTTCGCGCGCCTCTTGTTCGTTCCAGGCGATCCGCATGCCCTTGCCGCCGCCACCGGCGCTGGCCTTGATCATCACCGGAAAGCCAATTTCTTTCGAGATCTTCACCGCCTCGTCAGCATCGGCGATCAGGCCCATATAGCCCGGAACCGTGCTGACGCCGGCCTCTTGCGCAAGCTTCTTCGAGGTGATCTTGTCCCCCATCGCCTCGATCGCGGGCGAGGGCGGGCCGATAAAGGCAACGCCTTCCTTTTCCAGCGCCTCGGCGAATTTCATGTTCTCGGACAGAAAACCGTAGCCGGGATGCACAGCCTCGGCCCCGGTCTGGCGGATCGCCTCCATGATCCTGTCAATGACGATATAGGACTGGTTGGCCGGGGAGGGGCCGATATGGACCGCCTCATCCGCCATTTTGACATGCAGCGCATTGCGGTCTGCGTCGGAATAGACGGCGACGGTCTGGATGCCCATCTTTTTGGCGGTCTTGATGACCCGGCAGGCGATCTCGCCCCGGTTGGCGATCAGGATTTTCTTGAACATGCTTCCTTCCCTTGGGGCAGATCCCGGACATGAGAAAACCGCCCCGGCAAAACGCCGGGACGGCTTGAAAAAGGCAACAAATTGTGGATGCGCGGCTGGTTAGCGGCGCGAAGGCTCACACAGCCGGACGTCGTCGCACAGCGCACCGGCGGCAGCGCCGATGGCAGCGCCCTTGGCGACGTTATGGCCGCCGACATAAGCTGCGGTCGCGCCAACGCCGGCGCCGATGAGGCCGCGATCCATGTCGGTCGGATTGATGCCCTGGGTGCAGCCGGCAAGACCGGTGAGGCCCAGCCCCAGCACCAATACGAGTTTCTTAGACATCTCGTTTGCTCCGGGATGAGGGCGGCGGCGCAGGGCTGGTACCCCGCACCCCCGGCCCGGTTAAGTTCAGTAGTTGCGCTGGCAAACGCCGGCGTCGTCGCACAGCGCCCCGCCCGCAGCCCCGATAAGCGCGCCGGTCGCCACGTCACCGTCGACGATCTTGGCGACCGCCGCACCGGCCAGAGCACCGCCGGCAGCGCGCTGCGCGTCGGGCGACAGGCCGGTGGCGGTGCCGTAACCCTGGTCGCAGGCAGCGAGACCGGCGACCAGAAGAACCGCGCCGGAAAGACGGAGGAGGACGGAAGTTTGCATAGCTTTTTGCCTGTATTATGGACCCGTATACGGGCCGTTGATGATAGAGGTGCGCACAATATTACATGCGCCCCGCCGGGAAAAAACTGACAACGCTGTGAAAATGGGGCGCTACGCAACAATCCGCCCATCCTCCGGCCTGTCATCGGCGGTCGTCCTCGTCGTCCGGATCGCCTTCTTCCTCCCAGTCCTCATCCCAATCGCCGTCATCCTCCCAGTCGAATTCGGGGGCATCCTTGGCGAAAAGTTCGGGGAAAGCGGCCTCGGCGCGCTTCAGATCGACGCGCAAAAGCTGTCCGTAGTCAGTCGGGTCCAGTTTTCCGACGGCAACAACTTCGCGGCCGATGAGCCAGGACAGGCGTCCGGCATCAAGGTTACCGCGTTCGAACGGCTCTTCGCCGAAATGTTCGATCAATGCGGCGAGGAAAGCAGTATCTGCACGGCGGTCGGCCGGTTTGCGGTCGCGATAGCGTTCGCGCCGGACCAGCGGCGTTGCGCCTTTCTTGTTGGCGCGGCGGATAGTGAATTGAAAGTCAGAGCCCGGTAGGCGGCCCGGAAAGCCGCGATGCTTCAGCATGTCTTGCCCCCTGCGAGGTTTGCATAAGCGCGCGGGGGCAGGTCGGGGCGCGGATGGCGCGGGCCGCCTTGCAGCCCGCGCGCGGCCAATGGATTAGTTGGCGCCGTATTTGCCCTGGAACACCGGCTCGGGCTGGATGACCGGCGTGGTGACTTCGGGCTCTTTCTTGGCGCAGGCCGCGGCGAGGCCAACGAGGACCAGGGCCAGTGCAAGCTTCTTCGACATGTTGTCGTGCTCCTGTAATACGGGACGCTGGGGTCCCGACTGCTCGGTTGAGATTCGGCCGCCCAATGCGACCGTGTCGCTATGATAGCCAGCCACGTTGACGCCTGACAGCAGCGGTGCTTGCCCTTAGGCGCGGGTCGCATGGCCTGTGGCAGGCTTGCATCAGCAAGGAACGGAAAACACATCACCACGGCTCCCATTCGCAGGTGTCCCGGTCGGGGGGCAGGCGAAACGCCTCAAAGATCTGCACCGCCTCGGGATCGAAAGTGCCAAAGGGGATTTCGCGGTCGGCAAGGCTGATGACGATCTGACCCGGGCGTGGCGCAGGGCTGGCGATGCGTGGCAGGACCCAGTTTTCGCACAGCCATACGATATCGTCATGAACAGGGTCCTGGGCCAGAACGTCGGGGGCAGCGGGCACCGGCTCGTCAAGCATGGCGTCTGCCTCCTGCTCTTCGGCCATGTCGGGGGCATCGGCCTCGGCCATGTCCTCAAGCGTCGCCGGGTCAATCAGCCCGTCGTCCGAACTATTCTCACTGACCGTGCCGCTTTCGGTGTCGATGTCGATCGGGCCGCGCGGCTCTTCTTCGAAATCCGAGGCAGGGCCGCTGGTCGCGGGCACCCGGGCGGCCAGATCAGGCATGACAAAGCGAAAGCGGTAGGTCAGGCCGAATCCCCCGGCATTGTCTTGTCGCGTCTCGACCCAACGCACCATCGCACCCGAGGGCAGGGTGATCGAGGGCTCTTTCGCACCGGCTTCGGCGATGGCAGCATGCGCCGCCCCGGCCAGAACGGCCGGAGGCGTCAGCAGCAAGCCGATCACCGCTAGTCTTGCCATGGTTCCTCCCCTGGGCCTGCGCAGTCAGAGCGGAATGTTGTCGTGTTTTTTCCACGGGTTCGCCAGCTTTTTGCCCCGCAGTGAGGCAAAGGCGCGGGCGACGCGGCGGCGGGTCGAATGGGGCTGGATCACCTCGTCGATGAAGCCCTTTTCGGCGGCGACAAACGGGTTTGCAAAGCGGTCTTCGTAATCCCTGGTCCGCTGCGCGATCTTTTCGGAATCGCCAAGCTCGCTGCGGTAAAGGATCTCGACCGCGCCCTTGGCGCCCATCACTGCGATCTCGGCCGTGGGCCATGCATAGTTGAAATCGCCGCGCAGGTGTTTCGAGGCCATAACGTCATAGGCCCCGCCATATGCCTTGCGGGTAATGACCGTGACCTTGGGTACTGTCGCCTCGCCATAGGCAAACAGCAGCTTGGCCCCGTGCTTGATGACGCCGCCATATTCCTGTCCCGTACCCGGCAAAAAGCCCGGCACATCGACAAAGGTCAGGATCGGGATTTCGAAAGCGTCGCAGAAGCGCACAAAGCGCGCGGCCTTGCGACTGGAATCGATGTCAAGGCAACCCGCCAGCACCATCGGCTGGTTGGCAACGACGCCCACCGTCTGCCCCTCGATGCGGATAAAGCCAATGATGATGTTGGCGGCATAGTCCTTTTGGACCTCGTAGAAATCGCCCTCATCCGCAATCTTCAGGATCAGCTCTTTCATGTCATAGGGCTGGTTGGGGTTATCGGGGACCAGCGTATCAAGGCTGGCCTCGACGCGGTGCGGATCGTCAAAGAAGGGGCGTGTCGGCGCCTTTTCGCGGTTGTTGAGCGGCAGGAAATCGAACAGCCTCCGGATCTCGGACATGGCCTCGACATCGTTTTCAAACGCACCGTCGGCGACCGAGCTTTTCCTGGTATGGGTCGAGGCTCCGCCCAGCTGCTCTGCCGTCACCACCTCATTCGTCACCGTTTTGACCACATCGGGGCCGGTCACGAACATGTAGCTGGTGTCCTTTACCATGAAGATAAAATCGGTCATCGCAGGCGAATAGACCGCGCCGCCAGCACAGGGGCCCATGATGACCGAGATCTGCGGCACCACGCCCGAGGCCATGATATTGCGCTGAAACACCTCGGCATAACCCGCAAGCGAGGCGACGCCCTCCTGAATACGCGCACCGCCCGAGTCGTTCAGCCCGATGACAGGGGCGCCGTTCTGCATCGCCATATCCATGATCTTGCAGATCTTCTGGGCATGGGTTTCCGACAGCGAGCCGCCAAAGACGGTAAAGTCCTGCGAAAAGACATAGACCATACGGCCGTTGATCGTACCCCAGCCCGTGACAACCCCGTCACCATAGGGGCGGTCCGCCTCCATGCCGAAATCGGTCGAACGGTGGCGGACGAACATGTCGAACTCCTCAAACGAGCCCTCGTCCAGCAAAAGCTCAAGCCGTTCGCGCGCGGTCAGCTTGCCACGGGCGTGCTGGGCGTCGATGCGCCGCTGCCCACCGCCCAGCCGCGCATCGCGGCGGCGCGATTCCAGTTCGCCGAGGATGTCCTTCATGAGCCGTCTCCCTTGGGTTTGGGGCAACCTACCGGCTTGGCGCCATTGCGGGAAGCGGAAAGGCGAAAATTTGCAAAATATGTAAGCAAATGTCGCTGCAAATAGCAAATTTGTTAAAGCCCTTGACCTCGACAGGGCGAAAAGCCATGCCGCTTTCATGGGACTCGTCATTGATCTTTCGGCCATTGCGGCCAACTGGAAGACGCTTGCGGCCAAAGCTGAGGGCGCGCGGGCAGCTGCGGTCGTCAAGGCCGATGCTTACGGGTTGGGCGCCGAACGCGTGGCGCCGGCCCTTTATGCAGCCGGAGCGCGGGATTTCTTTGTCGCCCTTGCCTCCGAAGGGCGGGTGCTGCGCCCTCTTTTGCCCGAGGATGCACGAATCTTTGTCCTCTCGGGCCATATGGAGGGGGCGGATCTGAACGGGTTGATCCCGTTGCTGAACAGTCCCGAACAGTTCTTTCGCGACCGGGCGTTGCGCCCGAAAGGGGCGTTTGGCATCCAGCTTGACAGCGGCATGAACCGGCTGGGCTTTGAGCCCGGCGAATGGGCCGCGATCCGCGCCGAGGCGCTGGCCGCCAGCCCTGCGCTGATCATGTCGCATCTGGCCTGTGCCGATGAGCCCGATCACCCGGCGAATACGCAGCAGCTCGCCGCCTTTCGTGCCATGACTGACGGGACGGGCGTGCCGCGTTCGCTTTCGGCGACGGGGGGCATATTGCTTGGGCCGGATTATCATTTCGACCTCGTGCGCCCGGGTATCGGCCTTTACGGGGGCGAGCCCTTTGGCGAGGCGCGACCGGTGGTTACACTGGCACTGCCGGTGATCCAGACGCGCGAGGTGCAGCCCGGGGAATCCGTAGGTTATGGCTATAGCTGGACCGCAACCCGCCCCTCACGGGTGGCGACGGTGGCGGCGGGCTATGCCGACGGGCTGGCGCGGGCGCTGGCACGTGAAGGCAGGTTGCAGCTTTGGGCCGCGGATCGCGCAGTGCCTGTGATCGGCCGCATCTCGATGGACCTCATCACCGTCGATGTGACCGGGCTGGCCGAAGTTCCGCCGGCGCTGGAAATCCTGAACGCGCGGCAAGGCGTCGATGATCTGGCCGCACTGTCCGGCACCATCGGCTATGAGATACTGACCTCTCTCGGCCGGCGCTACGAGCGGACCTGGCTTTGAACCCGATCCGGCTGACCGGCAGGGCGGCGATCAGCCTGACCCGGATGACGGGCAGGGTTGCGATCTTTGCCGCCCGCGGGCTGGCGCGGGTCGGGCAACATCCCTCGGAACTGGTGCGGCAGATCATGCAGATCGGCTGGCTGTCGCTGCCGGTCGTCGGGCTGACGGCATTGTTCACTGGCGCTGCCTTAGCACTGCAGATCCATTCGGGGGGTGAGCGTTTTCAAGCCGGCGACGTCGTCCCTGCCATCGTCGCCATCGGTATGGCGCGCGAACTGGGGCCGGTCCTTGGCGGACTGATGGTCGCGGCCCGCGTCGCCAGCGCCATTGCAGCCGAACTTGGCACCATGCGTGTGACCGAACAGATAGACGCACTGGTCACACTATCGACCGATCCGGTCGGCTGGCTCGTCTCGCCCCGGTTATGGGCGGCGATCCTGTGCCTGCCGCTGCTGGTCGGGGTAGGCGATATCATCGGCATCATGGGCGGCTGGCTGATCGGGGTGAATGCGCTTGGCTTTAACTCGGCGATCTATCTGGCCAACTCATGGGCCTATCTGGAGGGCTGGGACGTGGTCTCGGGGCTGCTTAAAGGCGCGGCCTTTGGCTTGATTGTCGCGCTTTCAGGCTGCTGGTTCGGCATGACTGCCAGCGGTGGCGCCTCGGGTGTCGGGCGGGCGACGACCAATGCCGTGGTCGCAGCCTCAGTCGGCATCCTTGCCGCCAATTTCGCGCTGACAGGGCTGTTCTTCTGATGCTGGCGGTGCGGGGCTTAAGCAAAGCCTTTGGGCAAAAGCAGGTGCTCGACAGCGTCGATCTGGATCTGGCCGAGGGTGAGAGCCTGGTCGTGATCGGCGGCTCTGGCACCGGAAAGTCGGTGCTTTTGCGCTGTATCCTTGGGCTTGAGGTACCAGACGCGGGCGAAATCCTGTGGCGGGGTCGGCCGCTTGCGCAGCACCGCGCAGACTTCATGGACGATTTTGGCATGCTGTTTCAGAACGCAGCGCTGTTTGACAGCCTGCCGGTCTGGCGCAACGTCGCCTTTCGCCTGCTGCGCCACATGCCGAAGGCGCGCGCGCGCGCCATCGCTATCGAAAAGCTCGCCCGGGTCGGACTGGGCCCCGAGGTTGCCGATCTTTACCCGGCCGAGCTTTCGGGCGGCATGCGCAAGCGTGCGGGGCTGGCCCGCGCCATCGCCGCCGATCCCAGGGTGATCTTTTTTGATGAGCCGACGACCGGGCTCGACCCGATCCGGGCTGCGGCGATCAATGCGCTGATCCGCGGCATCGTCGATGAAACCGGCGCCACGGCGATCACCATCACCCATGACATGTCCTCGGTCCGCGCTATCGCCGACAGAGTCGCGTTGCTTGACCGTGGGCGCTTGCGCTGGCAAGGACCGGTCAGTGAAATTGACCGGGCCGGGGACGACTATCTGCGCGACTTTATCGCAGGCCGCGCCCGGCCCATGGCGCGCGTACCGGCGTCGTAATGCCAAATTTTCTGCCGAAGCTTGTGCAAATGCGCCACAAAGCCGCCGTCCCCCTTGTGCGAATCCCGCACAGTTGCAACCATATATACCTGAGAACCCCACCTCGGAGACGAATTTGGGTCTGACCCCTACGCATCCCGCGACCGCGACTCCCGGCGAAACCCTGCTGGAATTCCACGACAACAGGCTGCTGATTGACCTTTGCGGCCCGCATGACCGCCACCTCGCACGGATCGAAGAGGCGCTGAAGGTGCATATCCTGCGCCGCGGCAACCTCTTGTCCGTGGTCGGCCCGGCCGATGCGCAGGCCGAGGCGGCGCAGGTTCTTGGCGCGCTTTATGCCCGGCTGGAACAGGGCCGTCCGGTCGAAATGGCCGAGGTCGAGGCCGCGTTGCGCATGGGCAGCGAGACAATGGCCGAAAGCCCGACCCCGGCCGAACAGCTGGAAATGTTCCAGACCGGCCCGATCGAGCTGCGTACCCGCAAAAAGACCGTCGAGCCGCGCACCGACGCGCAAAAAGACTATGTCCGGGCGCTGTTTGCCAATGAGCTGGCCTTTGGCATCGGTCCCGCAGGGACAGGCAAGACCTATCTGGCCGTCGCGGTGGGGGTCACCATGCTGATCGGCGGCCATGTTGATCGTATCATCCTGTCGCGCCCCGCTGTCGAGGCGGGTGAGCGGCTGGGCTTTCTGCCCGGCGACATGAAGGAAAAGGTCGATCCTTACATGCAGCCGCTTTATGATGCGCTGAACGATTTTCTGCCCGCCAAGCAGGTGCAGAAGCTGATGGAGGAAAAGCGTATCGAAATCGCGCCTCTGGCCTTTATGCGCGGGCGCACGCTGACCAACAGCTTTGTCGTGCTGGACGAGGCGCAGAACGCCACGACCATGCAGATGAAGATGTTCCTGACCCGTCTGGGCGAGGGTTCGCGTATGGTCATCACCGGCGACCGCACCCAGATCGACCTGCCACGCGGCGTGCACTCCGGTCTGGTCGATGCCGAAAGGATCCTGAAGGATATCAAGGGGATCAGCTTTAGCTACTTTACCGCCAAGGACGTGGTGCGCCATTCGCTCGTTGCCCGGATCATCGAGGCCTATGATGCCGAGGCCGAGGCCGCCCAGGCGCGAGGCGAGCTTTTTGACGAGCGCGGCCAGCGCATCCCGCGCCGCGAGCCGCGCATTGCGGGTGAAGGCGCAGTAAGGGGGACCCGCGATGGCTGAGACCGACATCGGAGAGGTGCCCGAAATCGTCGATATCGTTATCGAAGATGACCGTTGGGAGGATGCGGGCCTGCCCGCCATGGCCGAACGCGCCGCCCGCGCGGTGGGTGAGTGGCTTGAGCTTGGCGAATTCCAGATCGTGGTCATGGGCTGCGACGACGCCCGCATCGCCGCGCTGAACGCCGAGTTCCGTGGCAAGCCCAAGCCCACGAATGTGCTGAGCTGGCCCGCGATCGAATTCGAACCTCGTGCCCCCGGCACCCGCCCCGAACTGCCCGAGGCCGAAGAGCTGGGCGATATCGCCATCTCTTATGATACCTGCCTGCGCGAAGCCAAAGCGCAGGGCAAACCCTTTGAGCATCACGCAACGCATCTACTTGTCCATGCTATCCTGCATCTTGCAGGATATGACCATATTGATGACGAAGATGCCGAAACCATGGAGGATGCCGAGCGTTCCATACTGGGCAAGCTTGGAATCCCCGACCCTTATCTGGAACCTGAGACATGAGTAACGACCGAAGTCCCGACACGCCCGTTTCCACTGCCCCCGCCACCTGGCCAGAGGGTAGCGGAGGGGACGGGCGTGAGCAGCCGCAGTCACGCGGTTTTTTGGGACGTATTCTTGGTGCCTTCGGTGGCAGCGAACCCGAAACCGAAGGCGCCGATCAACACGAAAATGGGCAGACCCCTGCCTTGGCTGGCGGACCGGCAGTAGCCAACCTGCGGCGGATGCGGGTCGATGACGTGGCGGTCCCCAAAGCCGAAATCGCCGCCGCTCCGGTGACTGCCACCCTGCCGGAACTGGTCGAAATGTTCCGCGAGCACGGTTTTTCCCGCATCCCGGTCTTTCGCGGTACACTTGATAGCCCATTGGGGCTGATCCACCTCAAAGACCTTGCCCTGAAATACGGTTTTGGTGCCAAGGTCCCGGTCAAATTCGCGCTGCGCCCCATGCTGCGGCCGCTGCTTTACGTGCCTCCTTCGATGCCGATTGGCGTGTTGTTGCAGCAGATGCAGCAAAAACGCATCCATATGGCACTGGTCATCGACGAATACGGCGGAGTTGACGGGCTGGTCACCATCGAAGACCTGATCGAGCAGGTCGTCGGCGAGATCGAGGATGAGCATGACGAGATCGAGGGCGGGCTGGTCATCCTTGAAAAGCCCGGCCAATGGCTGATCCAGGCCCGGACCGCACTGGAGGATGTCGAAGCGCAGACCGGTCTGCGCCTTGCTACCGACGAGGAAGAGGATGAGATCGACACCCTTGGCGGGCTGATCTTCATGCTGACCGGCCGCGTACCGGTTCGCGGTGAGGTGATCCCCCATGAAAGCGGGGCCGAATTCGAGATCATCGAGGCCGATCCGCGCCGGGTCAAGCGGGTGCGGCTGCGCCTGCCGCAAGACAATGCGCAACCCGCCGAGGCCGAGGGCAGCACCCCCGCCGAAGAGGTCTGATCCGCCCTAGAGCCGCGAAAAAGCCGGGGCGTGGGTGATGCGGCTGCCTTTGGGCAGCTGCCCGCCCAGCACCTGCAAATGAGGTCCGGCATAGGGCGAATCGAGGTCAGCCGGGACAAAGCCAAAGCGGCCATAATAGGCCGGGTCCCCCAACACCACGATTGCATGATCCGCATAGGCGGCAATAGCTGCGCGGATTAGCGCGCTGCCGATACCGCGCGATTGTACAGCCGGATGAATGGCCAGGGGTGCCAGCGCAAGCGCCGGGGCTTCGGCAGCAATCGGCGACAAGGCGATATGACCGATGATCGTGCCCTCGGCCTCGGCCACCAGTGACAGGGCCAGATCGCCATAGGCACGCAGTTCGTCGACCAGCCGTCCTTCGTCCGGTCCGCCAAAGGCGCGGTCGAGCAGCGCGGTGATTGCCATGTGATCGTGCCGCATCTCGGGCCGGATGCGGGGCAGGGGCGCGGTGCGGGTGAAATCACGCTTGATGCCCTGGCTTTCACGGCCCCAACGGCTGTCGCGCAGCCGGGTGCGATGCGCCTCGAATGCCTCGTCGTCGGCATAAAGCTCATTCAGCTCCCAGATCAGCGGATCTTCGGCCTGATTGAGGTCAAAGCGCAGGTTGCCCGGCTCGGCCCGGCTCAGCTCGGTATGTTCGGTCAGCAGGTCCAGCGCCAGCAGCATCTGCGCGGTGTCAGCGCAGATCAACCGCCCGGTCAGCGCGACCAGAGGCCGGTCAAGGGCGATTTCCTCGCCTGCCGGGCTGGTCGGCGGGGCGTGATGGTGATGATGTCCGCATGCGCAATTCATGGCCATGGTCCTTACCGTCTGATGGTCACCGCAACGATGTATTGACCAGAGGCGGAGCAGTCAGGCGCGAAAACCGCGCCCGTCCGTGGTCGGGATCGTCAGCAGCCCCATGGGGCGGTATCGGACGAACCTTGTCAATTTGGCAGGCGTATTTTTCTGACTGGCCGTCACATTTTTCGGGCAGTTGACCCGACCGCCGGATATAAAGGGACCGGCCACGGGATCGTGACCGGCCTTGCTGCGCAACGGTTTTCCGGCTTACGCCGCCAGCATACCGTGAGGGTCCAGGACAAATTTCTTTGCCACGCCCTGATCAAAGCTTTCGTAGCCCTGCACGGCCTGATCCAGCGGGATGATCGTCGCGTTGACGATATCCGCGATGGGAAGGCGGTCATGCAAAATCGCCTGCATCAGCTGACGGTTATATTTCAGCACCGGGGTCTGACCGGTGTGAAAGCTTTGCGCCTTGGCCCAGCCCAGACCAAAGCGCAGCGACAGGCTGCCGAATTTGGCGGCCTCATCGGCCGCGCCCG
Source organism: Paracoccus sp. J56 (assembly GCF_019633685.1). Lineage (NCBI taxonomy): Bacteria > Pseudomonadati > Pseudomonadota > Alphaproteobacteria > Rhodobacterales > Paracoccaceae > Paracoccus > Paracoccus sp. J56. Next base: position 7,312 of record NZ_JAFL01000017.1, on the reverse strand, counting down.
GGTCCTCGGTCACATAAAGACCGGGGATGCCGATCTGACCGGCGGCACGGGTGATCTCCATCATCTGGTTCAGAACGATGGCGGGCTGTTCGCCCCCCGAATGGCCCCGCGCCTCAAAGCCCACGGCGTCGATAGCGGCATCGACTTCGGGGCTGCCGGTGATCTCGGCGATCATCTCGGGCAGGTTGTCGCCTTTGGAAAGGTCGACCGGCTCGAACCCGACTTTGCGGGCATGTTCCAGCCGTTCCTTGTTGAAATCGCCGATCATCACCACCGCAGCGCCAAGAATGCGGGCCGAGGCGGCCGCAGCAAGGCCCACAGGCCCCGCGCCAGCGACATAGACGATCGAGCCGACACCAACACCGGCCTTGACGGCACCATGAAAACCGGTCGGCAGGATGTCCGACAGCATGGTCAGGTCGCGGATCTTTTCCAGCGCCCGGTCACGATCAGGAATCTTCAGCAGGTTGAAATCGGCATAGGGCACCATGACATAGCGCGCCTGACCGCCGATCCAGCCACCCATGTCCACATAGCCATAGGCGCCGCCGGCACGCGACGGGTTCACAGACAGGCACACCCCGGTGTCGCCTTCGCGGCAGCAGCGGCAGCGTCCGCAGGCGACGTTGAAGGGAACAGAGACGATGTCTCCGACCTCCAGCATCTCGACATCGGCGCCTTTCTCGATGACCTCTCCGGTAATCTCATGGCCAAGAACCAGCCCCGCCTCGGCAGTGGTGCGGCCGCGCACCATATGCTGATCCGAACCACAGATATTGGTCGAGATCACCTTCAGGATCACCCCGTGTTCGATCTTGCGCCCGTCAGGCGACTGGAACTTCGGATCCGCAATGGCCTGAACCTCGACCTTCCCGGGGCCGATATAGACGACACCTTTGTTGCTGGACATGCGATCAGATCTCCCTCGATTGTCGGGGTAAGGGCCTCCTCGCCCAAGCCCCGCGCGAGCCACCTGCGACATGCAGGCGCAAATCCAGCCTAACGCGGGGTCAAATACGCAAGATGCTCCGATTGCGACGGTTTCAATGACGAAAGAGACATATGCGACCTGCCGGACTCGCCCGGGAAGGGAATCGGGGTTAGCATCCAGGCAGGGATGGCAAAGGGGGCCTTGCGATGCAACTTGACCCGATGGCGGATCTGGGAACGCATGAAGTACTGAACCAGCCCGACCCTGTGGGCGATATCGACCTGTGGCGCAAAGATCCGTTACTGCGCACCGTCCTTGCAGCCCGTGGCGTGCCCGAGAAGGCGCTGGCCCCTTATGGTGCCGAACTTGGCCGCGCCGATACGCGTGAAGCAGCGCGTGACGCCAACCGCTACCCGCCCGAGCTGCGCCTGTTTGACAGTGGTGGCAGACGGCTGGACGAGTTGCGCTTTCACCCTGCCTATCACCGCTTTATGCAGCTTTCGGTCGCGGCGGGCTATCACTCGGTCGCGTGGGAGGGTGGGCCGGCAGGGCATTTGACCCATGCCGCCATGGTCTATCTGGCCAGTCAGATCGAGCCCGGTCATTGCTGCCCCTTGACCATGACCTATGCCGCCGTGCCGGTCATCTTGGGCGCGGCAGATCTGCCGGGCGACTGGCACGCCGCGCTGATGTCGCGGCGCCATGACCCGAGGGTCGCGCCCCTTGCGGCCAAGACGGGTGCGACGCTGGGCATGGCCATGACCGAGAAACAGGGTGGTTCGGATGTGCGGGCCAATACCACCCGGGCCGAGCGCGACGGAACGGTCTGGCGGCTGACCGGCCATAAATGGTTCTGCTCGGCCCCCATGTCGGACGGGTTTCTGACGCTTGCCCGGACCGGCCGCGGACTGACCTGTTTTCTGGTGCCGCGCTGGCTTGAGGACGCGCGCAACCCCATCCGCATCCAGCGCCTTAAGGACAAGCTTGGCAACCGCTCGAACGGCTCGGCCGAGATTGAGTATCAGCGCGCGCTCGCCTGGCAAATAGGCGAAGAGGGCGACGGCATCCGCACCATCGTCGAGATGGTGCATCACACCCGGCTTGACACCGCGATCGCACCAGCCGGGCTGATGCGCGCGGCCCTGCACGAGGCACATCACTGGGCTGCCCATCGCCGCGCCTTTCAAAAGCGGCTGATCGACCAGCCGCTGATGCGCGCGGTGCTGGCCGATCTGACGCTTGACTGGCTGGGCAGCCTGATGCTGGGGCTGCATGTCGCTGCAAGTTTCGATGGCAGCAGCGCCGAGGATCGCGCCTTTGCCCGCATCGGGGTCGCTTTGGCGAAATACCTTTCGAACAAACTGTGCCCACAGGTGGTGGTCGAAGCGATGGAGGTGATGGGCGGCATGGGCTATGTCGAGGATACGCCCTTGCCGCTGCTTTACCGCGAGGCGCCGCTCAACGGCATTTGGGAAGGGTCGGGCAATGTGATCTGCCTGGATGCACTGCGCACGCTGGCGCGCGAGCCGTTGGCGGCCGAGATGCTGGCGGCGCGGCTGGAGGGGGCGGCGGGCCGGGACCGCGCCTACGACTCAGCCCTTGCCGCCCATCGCAACCGCTGGAGCGACGGCGTGACCGAGGCCGAGGCACGGCAGTTCGTCGAGGGCAGCGCGCTACTGCTGACCGCCGCCGTTCTGCTGACCGAGGGCGATCCGGCATTGGCCGAGGCCTTTGTGCAGACACGGCTGAACGGAAACCGCGCCCGTACCCCCGGCACTATCCCGGCCGCCTTTGCCGAGACGGTGCTGGCGCGCGACCTGTTCCCGCAGGAAACCTGAGTGCCACGTCAGGGCGCCTTAGCGCCAGAACCGCCGGGCATCGACAAAGGCTTCGTGCGCCTCGGCTACAGCCTTGATCAGCGCCCGGCGTTCCTTGTCGCTGCCGGTCAGCCGGATCAGCGCCGGATCATCGGCAAGCCCGATCCGCGCAAGGGTTGCTGACGCCGTGGCAAGATCGTTCAGCGCGCCCAACTGGTCCTGCAACTCGGCCAAAGCAGCCACAAAACGGGCCGCCCGCCGCCGTCGCTTATCGCGGAAAAGCGGGACAAAGAATTCGGCCCCGTAGCGCAGTTTCTTGGCATCCTTGCGGATTTCATGCAGGGCTGCATCGCCAAGTTCGGACAGATCGGCCCCGTCTTTTTTGACCTTGCGGCGATAACGGTCGAGTGCCGCCCCGGCAAACTCTCGTATCGGGGTCTGGCGAACCTCAGCCGCAGAGGGCAGGGCGCACCACGGCCCCAGCGCCGCATATTCCACCAGATCAGGCATCAAAATCCGCGCCCGGCGTGACGCAAGCACCGCCTCTGCCCGATCATAAGCGGTGCGGCGCGCGGGCTGAAGCCTTTGGCGCTGATCTTCGGTCGTGCAGCGCGCTTGCAGGACATCAATATCCCGCGCCTCACCCAAAACCGCCGCCAGCCACTGGCTTTCCTCGCTCAGCCGGGTCAGCTGATCATCGCCAAGCATCGGCCTGAACAATGAGAAAGCCGAGCGAAGACGACGCAGCGCCACACGGGCCTGATGCAGTGCCTCGGGGTTTGCGGGGCTGATCAGCGGTTCATTAAGCCGGAACTGGCGCAGACAGGCGGCGACGATCAGACGGAAACTGTCGGCGGCGGTCATGTCGTCATTCAACGCCACCTGCCCGGCCTTGTGTATGAGGGGCAAGGGATCAATCAGGCGAAAACCCCGCTCGGCCTCACTCACAACGCCAAGGCGCAGCGGAGCCAGTTCGTCCAGCCTGCGGGCAAGGGAATAAAGCGCCGATGCCGGACCATGGCCGATCGTCAGCACCAATTCGCAAATGGGCGCACGACGGTCCCCGGCCATGATTTCACCGCGCTCAAGGGTCAGCACGACCTCGGCACCATCCGATTGCAGCTGCCATTCCTGACGGGCAAGTTCCAGCTGAAACGCGGGTGTGAGATGATGCGCCCGGCTGCCCAATACCGCGCGCAGAGGCGTGGAATCGTCAATAACCGGTCCTTCCCCTTTGATCCGGTGCCGCCATTCAGGCAGGGCGAACAGGCCCGCGGGCGCGGCGCTCGCCTCGACGATCTGAACCCACGCCCCCTCCGCCTCACGGATCTGCAGGGTAAAACCGGCCGCAGAAAGATCGCGCGAAGGGGTATCAAAATAGATGGCCCGGACTGTGACAGGCCGCGCCTGCGCCGACAGAAGGTCTGACGCGATCAGCACCTCAGCAGCCTCTGGCGTAAGCTCAAGGCGCAGGGTCCCGGTCGAGATGATGGCACAGTTCTGCAGCCCGACCTCGGCCTTCAGAGACGAAAGATAGCCGGCCCCTGCCAGATCAGGCCCGACCAGAACGGTGGTTGCATCGCTGCGTTTACCCTGCGCCATATCAGTCCTGTCTGTCCGCCCCATCCGCAACCTATGCGCGCGGTTGGTGTCGGAAATATGTCACCGCCCCTTCACGGATTTGCGAGGGCAGGAGGCTCAGCTTTCCCTCACCGGATCGACCGTGTGCAGGATCTTGCGAATGAAAAACCGCATTGCCTGCCGTGCGGCCTCCAACGGCTCGTGATCCTCGGGCGACCAGCGCGACAGATCGCCAAGCGCCATTTTGCGTGCAACGCCATAGGCAAAGGTGTGGGCGACCGCGATGACCATTTTCGGATCGTCATCTTCAGCCAAACGCCCTTCGTCACGGGCTCGCAGCAGCAGCTTCAACATCAGTTCGTGCAACGATTCCTCATAGCGCATCAGGCGATGGTTGCTTTCAAACTGCCCCGCGGGCATCGCGCCGATGATGTATGATTCGCGCGGGTGGCGATAGGCCCACTCCAGATACGCATCCGCCAGCGCCGCGAATTGTGCCAGAACATCGCCGCCTTCTACCTGCACGACCGAGCGCACGCATTGGTCCAAAAGCAACAGCATGGCGTTTTCGCCCAGGGCATCGGCCAGCCGCGCATCGTCGGGAAACAGCGCCGACAGCGCCTCGATGCCGATTCCGATCCGCTCTGCCACCTCGGTCAGACCGGGAAGCCTACCGTTTTCATTGGCAAGAACCGTCGCCACCTCGATAACCCGGGCATATAAATTGCTGCCCGGCTGAGAGAGATCTGACATGTCGTTCCGCTGCGTCATTTCCCGCATCCCCGATAGGATCAACCAGGAAGTGTATCCGGAAGCCGCAGCCCAAAGGCAAGGAAAGATTTTGCGGCCTATACAAGCGTATAGCCCAAGTGTATAAAGCAGCCAGCAACGCTCCAAATGTGAGAAATCAGCGCCTGACAGCAGTCCGGGCACATAAATCGGGCCACAGACCGGACGGTGAAGCAACCGTGGCCTATGTTGTATAACCCCCTTTTATCTGCTACCCACTCACGCTTTCCGCTCACCCGAGTATAGCGGAATCGAAAATATAAAACCACAGATACATAAAAAGCCGTTCAATAAACTCAGCGACCAGCTCTCCGGCTGCGCAGATAAAACGCCTCTGTCCGACAAATAGCGAACAATCGATCAGAAGGTCTGATGTGACATGCCCTACTCCCTATCGCTCACCTCTTTCTGGAACCTTGCGCAGGGTCCGACAACTGACCAACCGGGCAGTGACTTCACTCTGGCCACCAGCTATGATCCGAGGCTGAACGATACCCGGATCATCTTTCCGACCCCGGATCAGACGCTGGACGACATCGCTGGTGGAAGCGACACCCCGCCGGGCCCGACCTCGGACCACCAGTACGAAAACTCTGCCGGACAGCCGATCAGCCTGGACGAGGTGCAGACCGCCACCGTCATACAGGCCGGCATCACTTACGAAAACGTCAGGATCCTGATTGGTCCCAAGACCGATGCAGACTGGAGCGTGACAGGAGGTGGCGATGTTTCCGCGCTGAACGCTGCCGGCTTCCAGATTCTTGCCGTCTGGGCCGAGCTGACCCCCGGAAACTGGCAGATCATCGGCTATACTTCGAGGGGCATGTCGATCGAAGATGCCACCAGGCTGGTCCCCGGTGCCGACGCCTCGTCCTCGCTTGATGCCGATGATGGCCTTGCCGCAACCGCCTTTCAGCAAGCTTCCAACGGCATCGTCGAAGGTACCGACGATGATGATAGCATTGATGAAAATTACACTGGCGACCCTGAAGGCGACATGGTGGACGGGGGCAACACCCCCCCTCCGCATGGTCCGTACGATGATGTCATCTACGGCTTTGGCGGCAACGACACCATTCATGGCGGTGACGGAAACGATACCATCGACGGTGGTGACGGCAATGACATCATTTTTGGCGGCCGGGACGACGACTCAATCCTTGGCGGCATGGGCGACGACTCCATTTATGGCAATGAGGGCAACGACTACATTGATGGCGGTCTGGGCAGCGACACCATCGATGGCGGGGACGGCAACGACATCATTCTTGGCGGTGATGGTCCCGACTCCCTCATTGGCGGCCTGGGCAACGACGTCATAATCGCCGGCTCGGGCAACGATACCATCGACGGCGGGGACGGAAACGACACCATTTATGGCGAAGAGGGCGACGACACCATTTATGGCGGTGACGGCAACGACTTCATCAACGCCGGAAAAGGCAACGACTTCGTTGAGGGCGGTGCGGGCGACGACTTCATTCTGGGCGGTGAGGACAACGACACCATCGATGGCGGTGATGGCGAAGACCTCATTTTTGGCGATGAAGGCGACGACTCCATTTTTGGCGGGGCGGGCAACGACATCCTGCAAGGCGGTTTGGGCAATGACACCATTTATGGCGGTGAGGACGACGACTACCTTTTTGGCGAAGATGGGGATGACTCCCTCATCGGCGGAGCGGGCAACGACACCATTTATGGCGGTGACGGCAACGACTTCATCGACGCCGGAAAAGGCAACGACTTCGTTGAGGGCGGTAGTGGCAACGACTCTATTTATGCCGATTATAATGACGCGGGAAACGCCACCCTCTATGGGGGAGAGGGCGACGACTTCCTCCAGGGTGGAGATGGTGACCACCTGTATGGCGAGGCCGGAAACGACACTCTGATTAGGGTCAGGACTCATAACCAATAAATGACGATTGCGGCGAGGGCGATGGCTGAGAGGAAGACCTTTGGGCATCTGTCATATCGGGTTGCCACACGCCGCCAATCCTTGAGCCTGCCGAACATGATCTCGATCCTGTTGCGCCGTTTGTATCGGCGCTTGTCGTACTTCACCGTCATCTTCCGCTGTTTTCGACCAGGGATACACGCCCGTATCCCCTTGTCTTTCAATGCTTCTCTGAACCAGTCGGCGTCATAGCCGCGATCCCCGAGCAACCAATCGACATCCGGCAGGCTGCTC